>NZ_JALNTN010000006.1:0-69335 GCF_023161905.1 Pseudoalteromonas sp. 2CM41L | reverse complement strand
GTGCTCATATAGTAAACACTTTCGCCCTATGCTTTAATATTAAAAACAAGGGAGGGCGTTATGCGTAAAAATCGATTTTTATTTAATAAACACGTTGTGGCAATGGCTGCGCTAGGGGTTTTAGCTGCGCCGTTACCTGTATTGAGTAATGAGCCTGGGGTATTAGTTGAGCAGCTTTGTGCTAGTTGCCATAGTTTAAACAACCTTGAGCGCAGTGCGGGTTATAGCCAAGCGGATTGGCAAACACTTATAAGCTATATGGTAAATACAGGCGAGGGTACTGCGCTTAGTAAAGATATTAGCGCGTATTTGGCTAAGCATTACCCTGTTAACACTAAGCGCGAGTCAACGGTGGTTAAAGGCGATTTAAAACTTAGCTTTAAATACTGGCAAGTGCCTACGCTTGGGCAACGCGCTCGCGACCCTGTGCAAGGTGAAAACGGGCTTATTTGGTGGGTTGGCCAGTGGGGCAATATTTTAGGTAGATTAAACCCTGAAACCGGTGAAATGAAAGAGTACACTTTGCCAAGTGGTACGTATGCGCACAGTGTATCGCTTGATAAAAACCAAACCCCTTGGTTTTTAGGTAATAAAAATGGCACGGTTGGGTATTTAGATTTAAAAACCGAAAAATTTAAAGTGTATAAAATGCCTGATAAAAACGCCCGTGACCCACATACAGGCGTATTTGATGATGCGGGTATATTTTGGTTTACCCTGCAGCACAGCAACATGATTGGCAGGCTAAACCCTAAAAGCGGCGATATTAAGCTGGCTACTTTACCCACTAAAGGCTCGCGGCCTTATGGTATAAAGCTTGATTCTAGTGGGACGCCGTGGGTGTCGTGTAATGGCAGTAACTGTTTGGTTAAAGTTGATAAAAACACCATGGAGCTTAGCGAAATAAAACTCCCAGGTGCTAAAACACATACTAGGCGCCTTGCTATTACGCCTGATGATATGGTGTTTTATGTAAACTCTGGTATGGGTAAACTTGGCCGCTATAACCCCAAAAACGGTAAAATAACGCAGTGGGATAACCCCAGCGGCGAAAACAGCCACCCATATGCCATTGAATATGCCGATAATGCTATTTGGTTTAATGAGTCGGCTAAGCGCCCCGAAACGCTGGTTAGGTTTGATTTAAAAACTCAAACCATGCAAAGCTGGCAAATTCCCAGTAAAGAAGGGGTTTATTCTGGCTTAATTAGGCACATGCGTGTGGGCAATAACGGCTTAATTATTCATCAAACGGCTACTAATCAATTAGCCGAAATTACGTGGTCTAAGTAATTGAGTTTATTAACGCGTTATATAAAAGCGCTAAGCGTTAGTGTATTTATTTATGTGGTAGGAGTTTTTTACAACGGTTAGCAATATTTACTGTGTAAATGAAAGCAGTAGTTTGGGTTTGTGATTTAACTTATTGATTAATAGTAATAAATTAAGTGGTTTAGGTTTTGCTTAGTAATAGCTGTATTTTTTAAATAAATAAAGGAGTTATTATGAGCACGGTTATTACTGGGTTATTTGAAAGCGCATCACAAGCAACACTGGCTATTTATAGATTAGAAGCATTAGGTATTAATGAAGCTGATATAAGTATTGTTGCCAATGACTCATACGCAAAGGAAGACTTTGCCTTAGACGAAGGAACCAAAGCGGCTGAAGGCGGCATTGTTGGTGCAGCGTCTGGTGGTATTATAGCTGCAATTGTTGGCGGTTTTACTGCCGTAGGTACCGTGGCAACCGGTGGTACAGGTTTATTAGTAGCAGGCCCATTAGTGGCTGCATTTGCAGCGGGCGGCGCTGGTGCTGCCGTTGGCGGAAGTTTAGGCGCTGCTATTGGGGCGTTTATTCCTGAGCACGAAGTTAAATTTTACGAAGACGCCATTGAAAAAGGCTCTATATTAATTGGTGTTAAGTACGACAGCGATAACAAAAGCGCGATTGAAGAAATACTTAAAAATGCAGGCGCGAGTAGTGTGTCTACCGCGTAAAGCTAATTAGTTTAAAGTAATAAAAAAGGTGAAACTTAGTTTCACCTTTTTTTATGCTTTTTTTACGTTGTACTTGAGTAGCTATTGGCTTACTTAGATTTACGTTTGTCGAGCACATAATGTACGGCCATTCTTGCCACGCCTGCACCAATGCCAGATACCACCGCCCATGTAACGGCTTCTTTAAGATCTGTATGCTCGTTCGGCTTGTCTTTTGGGGCGGGCTCGTTGGTTACCTTTTCCCACGATTTTTGTAAACTTTTTCTGGTTAGCATGCCAGCTGATGCGGCGGCTAGGCCTATACCTAGTGTTTTAATTAGTTGCTTGTTACTCATAATTCCCTCGATTGTTTAATAGCGATAGGGTCATCTATAACCCGTTTAATAACACTAGTATGTTCAGCAATTAGTATACCGATAGCGCAGCAGGCGTGGTGAGCATGGTTTATTTTATCGTTTGCATAGGCGCGTATTTTGATTAAACACGCTGTGCTATTGGCTTAGCGCGGTATTCGTAAATGCACTATTGAGTGTTTAAGCTGTTTTTTTACCCGTTTTGAGCGGTACTTAGTATTAGGCGGGTGAGCGTGTTAAGCCTGTAAAGTTGTCATTTCTTTTGTAAATTTGTACCAGTTTTTGTATAGCGTTTAAGCAAAAACACGCAGTAAATTTTAAGTATGTGTAGTGGTTAATTATCTAGCTTTGTTTATTTTATTTTTAATCAATGCGTTACGTTTAGCACAGGTGAAATCTTTTGCCTACAGTGAGCTTGGTATAGAGATTGTACCTAATAACTGAGCAGTCGCGTTATTTACAAAACAGATACTACATAAGGAGAGCACGATGAATTGTTTACACTTTGATTCAACCGCTAAAAAAAGCGTAACACGTATTTTTAAACCAGCTTGCGCCATATTATTTACCGCTGCAATGCTACAAAATAGCGCATTGGCGAATGTAGATGTTGATATGCATGCTGTAAGTAAGTCGGGGCAAGGTGAGCTACTTGGCACCGTTACACTGACAGAAAATGAGCACGGGGTGGTATTTACCCCTGCGCTTAAAGGCTTAACGCCTGGGCAGCATGGCTTTCATGTTCATCAATATGCTAGCTGCGAGCCAAAGCAAAAAAACGGTAAAGTTGTACCGGCCGGAGCTGCTGGTGGGCACTTTGACCCTAACAGCGCTAAACACCACGATGAACCGTGGAGTAATGGCCACCTAGGGGATTTACCTGCGTTATTTGTAAATGAGCGCGGCGAAGCTAAATCGCCTGTTTTAGCGCCAAGGCTCAAGCTTGAGCAGCTTAAACAACACGCAGTGATGATCCACAAAGGGGGCGACAATTATGCCGACGAACCCAAGAAATTAGGTGGTGGTGGTAAACGTGTTGCGTGCGGCGTAATTAAGTAATACGGAGATTATTTATGCCTTATCAAAACACAAACGAGTTACCGGATTCGGTAAAAAGTAACTTACCTAAACATGCCCAAGAGATATATCAAGAGGCGTTTAATAGCGCGTGGGATACCTACGAGGACCCAAGCGATAGAAAAAACGACGACGACCGCGAAACCACAGCGCATAAAGTGGCTTGGTCTGCGGTTAAAAATAGCTACAGTAAAAATGATAATGGAAATTGGGTTAAGTCGAATAATTAGTTACTGGTACAAGTAAAAAACCAATGCATAAAAAAGCCGCTACAAAAGTTGTAGCGGCTTTTTTATAGCGCAATTAGGCTACTCGCTTTTGTGTTTGCGGCGTTTATAAAAGGCAAAACCACCCACTACACAGGCTAATATAACCGCCATAATAATAGTAAATGCCCACGGCCCAAAATTAGCAATGGCAGGGAGAGCAAGGGCAGTAACAATACCGCCGCCAACCACGGGCTCATAAAGTGGTTGTTTGTAACTAAAGGGGCGAATATGCTCGCTTGGGTTTGAGGTAGCCTGTTTTAGCATTAACAGCCCAACCGCCGTAGTGCCCATAGATTGCCCAAGCTCGCCAATTCCTCTCACTTTCCAATCTTTTGGGAAAAACCACCCACCAAAGAAAAAGTAAATAGCTGCGCTATAGGCAACCCCCACCGCGCCTAAAATTAAAATACTTTGCCAATATTTAGCAAGTACCGATAAGTTAAGTGCACCCAGTGCGGCAATTATTAGTAAATCGAGGGAGAGGTTAGAAAGCAGATTTATTTGATAGTGACTAATTAAGTTACCCATGCCTGATTTATTAAGCACTATTTGCACCACTAAACCCACCATCATCGCAATGGGGAATAAAGGCATGTACTCAAGTATTTTTACCGATGAATCGGCAAAAAGGCTTTTTTCGGCTACTTGTAAGCCACTAAGAATAAGCCAAGCAACAATAACAACCGTGCCTAAAATAGCAAAGTGCAGGCCAAACGGGCGGTCTTTTACCTCTACTTTTTCGTCGTGGCTAATTTCAAGTTCTTGGTCGCCCCCATCGGTGCGATTAGACATAATAGTCCCTAATACGATGGCGCTTATAAGGCCTATTGTTGCTATACCTAACCCCAAGTCCATGCCTTTTGCAAAATCGATACTTTCAAAAGTGGATTGCAAGCCAGCTACGGTGCCATGCCCGCCCTGAAATCCCACCGCAATGAGTGCGCCGGCAACTTCGTTGGTATCAAATAAAGGGGTAAGTACTAATAATGCCGTGATCATACCCACCACATATTGGCCTATGGCAATGCTGTAGCCAAAGCTTAAATTGGGTAGGCTTTGATTTAGCGATTGTTTAATTGTAGGTATTTTTTTACCTAAAAATAAACCTGCAAACACCACTACAATTAAATACCCAGGTAACTCCTTCCATATGCTTGTGACCTTTTCATCTATCCATAAATTAGTGCCTTGGAGCGACAAATTAATATGCTCACCAAGTAATTGTGGCCCTAATAAAAGAGCCAATACGCCAGCAATTAACGATGAAGGCACAATTAAGCCCCTTAAAAATGTGTACTTAATTAAATTACCTAGCGTTAAAAAAAAGGCCAGTAATAGTAACGACTTAAAAAATATAGCTATATCCATAACTGATTTAACCTATGTTTTATGCTCCTTTAAACTACTCACTAATAAAAAGAGCTATACATGTTTGAGTGCTAAATACGCTAAGTAGCAATATATATTCCAGCGATTTTTAAATTTTAAGTTATTGATAATTCTATTTTAAATATTTAATGCTGAATTGAGTGCAACGGCTTTACAGAGTGTTTGTATGATTTTCAAACTAAAGTGTTAGGTAATTACACAGGGAGCGCGCTAAACACTCGTGTGAGTTTCGCTTAAATGTGCGTTACTATTTGGCAAAATTAAGTTTGTCTAAACCCATTGGGATTACGTTGAATTATTTAGCTCACCTTTACTTAGCAAAGCCTACAGCCGATTCACACTTTGGCAATTTATTAGGTGATTTTGGTGGACGCAGGCACGCAGAATACCTGCCCAATAGCGTTAAAAGTGCACTAGAAAACCATTACTTAGTGGATAAATTTACCGACTCACACGCTTTAGTAAAAACCACTAAACAGTACTTTTCGCCCGAGCGAAAGCGCTTTGCAGGCGTAGCGATTGACGTGCTGTTTGATCACTTTTTAATTAGGCATTGGCAGCAATTTAACAAACACCCTTTAAATGATTTTAAACGCAGCAGCTACGCACTTTTAAATGAGCGCATAGCGGTTATGCCACCGCGCATGCAGCACGTTGTAACCAGCATGACTACAAACGATTGGTTTAAAGAATACGAAACTATAGAAGGGGTAGGGCTTGCGCTTGATAACATAGCCAAACGCATTCGTTTTACTAATAACTTTGCAGGTTCCGCTGAGGATATAGCGCAAAACTACCATGAGTTAGAAGCGGTATTTTTAGCATTTTTCCCTGAGTTAATTGAACATGTTAATGAACATGCCTTAGAAAGGGCGTATTAAAAACAATGCTTAAATGTGTTTAATATTGAACGTGCATTATTACGTGTACAGCTAGTTTATTTTTTAAATTTCGCGGCTCTATTATTGCCATTTGTATAGCTTAAAGGATTAACTAAATATGGATTTTTCTACGATTTTGGTCACGCTATTAGGCCAACTTTGGTACTTTATACCGCTGTTTGTTTGTATTGGGGTTTTTAAAACACCTTGGTTTAAAGGAGCGATGGGAGAGTGGCAAGTTAATGTGCTAATTAAACTGTTTTTAAATAAGGCAGATTACACGTTAATTAAAAATGTGACGCTGCCTACTTTTGAAAACGGCATCGAAAATGGTACTACGCAAATTGATCATATTATTGTGTCTGAGTTTGGTGTGTTTGTGGTGGAAACTAAAAACATGAAAGGTTGGATTTTTGGTTCAGCGAATCAAAAAATGTGGACACAAAGAATTTTTAAACACTCATCAAAATTTCAAAACCCACTGCATCAAAACTACAAGCATTTAAAAACACTTGAGTCGTGTTTAAACATAAACAGTCACGCATTATTTTCGGTTATTATTTTTATTGGCGACAGCACATTTAAAACTAAACTACCTGAAAATGTTAGGTTTGCACGCGGCAGTATTGAGTACATTAAAAGTAAAACCGAGCGAGTACTTAGTGCTAATACTAAAAACGATATAGTAAATACAATTGAAAGCGGAAAATTAAAGCCAAGTTTTAAAACAAATCGCCAACATGTAAGCCATGTAAAAACAATTATTGAACATAAGCAGGCGCCAAAAAAAGAACGCTCAGAAACTCAGATATGCTCACGTTGCGGTGAGAAAATGGTACTACGTAAAGCAAAGAAAGGTACTAATATAGGAAATACGTTCTTTGGCTGTAGTGCATTCCCTAAATGTAGAAATAGTGTTGAAATTTAAAAGGAAGTAGATTTTATGCCCGGTGTAACGGCACTGTTTTATATAGCTATTATGGCTTTTTATTTATTACACAAAAACGAAGAAGCCAAAATATTAGTTCCCGTTATTGGCTTTGCAGCAATCCCCCTTTTTAGTAACGATTACTGGCAATGGTTTCAGCTTAGTGCGGCATTGAGTGTTGTGGTTATAGTGATAGAAAAAGAGAAGGCAGGGTATACAGGCGGCGGTGCTGTTTCGGCATTTGCTGCATTTTTTATCGGCGCTTTATTAGTTAGTATTTTTATACACGCGACTTCTTCTGCGGTTACTAGTTTAAACTCTACAAGCTTTAATTTTAAACATCCACTAAGTTACGAATGGCCTAGGGAGGTTGTAATTTTATATGCGTCCGCGCTTATAACTGCATTGCTTGGGATATTGTTTAACGTTCGTATGCTTGTAGCTTTTTATGGCGCAGTAATTATTGCGTGTTTACTTGCTGTTTTACCTCACTTTTGTGGCTCTTTTTTATATGGCTTAGCATTAAGTGTAATTATTATTGTAGTTACTTTTGCCGTGGCATTTATTAAAAAGGCACAAGAAGAAGCACGCTTTATATTTGCTTATATTGGTGTAGGGTTAATACAAGTGAGCTGTTTGGTTAAGTACTTTAGCTAACTATTTTTTGAACGACTGCTCAAGTTGTGGTTTAATTGTAGCTACTACTTTTAGGAGCGTTTTATGATCAAATTTTATTTTCACCATACACCTAACCCAATGAAGGTTGCTTTGTTTTTAGAAGAAACAGGCCTACCGTTTGAACTTGTGCCACTTGATACCTTAAAAGGTGAGCAACATACGCCTGAGTTTAAAGCCATCAATCCTAATGCAAAAGCACCAGCCATTGTTGATGGTGAAACCCGTGTGTTTGATTCGAACGCTATATTAATGTACCTAAGTGAAAAACACGGTAAGTTAGCAGGTAAGCCAGAGAATCGCGCCGAAATGCTTTCATGGTTAATGTTTATAGCATCGGGCCTTGGGCCGTATTCGGGGCAAAGCGTACACTTTAGACACATGGCGCCTGAAGGGCTTGATTACGCCGTTAACCGCTACTTGCGTGAGGCGCAGCGCCATTACGAAGTGCTTGATGCACACCTTGAAGGTCGCGACTTTATAGTGGGTGATGAATACACTATTGCTGATGTATCTGCTTGGGGTTGGATTGATAAAGCGCCAGTAGTACTTGGTGAAGAAGGCCTAGCGCCATACCCTAATTTAAAACGTTGGTTTGAAAGCATTGATAGCCGCCCAGCGGTTGCGCGTGCACGCAAAATTGGCACCGATGTCGCCTTTAAAAAAGAGTTTGATGAAGAAGCTAAACGTGCGTTTTTCCCATCTAACTACCCGAAGAGCTAACGCGAAAAAGTAAAAAAGGGCAATTAATATTGCCCTTTTTTTATGCATATTAATTGCTTAGCTTTATTATAATGCCACTAAGCTTTGCGTGAGCATTGCTTTAATTTGTTTAACTATGTTGGCTTCTGTTTCGGGTTCAAATTGTTGAATACGCGGGGTATGGATATGCCCAGTAGGAATGCTCGAATTTAGCGCGTCACGCAGGCGAATACTACGATACGATATTTCGTTAGACAAATAACCACCCCCGCCGCCATTTACCGCAACACTGTTTTTAAGCGCGCCGTATGAGCCGGCTTTAAAGGTTTTATTAAGTGTAGTTACTTCGCGGTTGTCGATTACTTTATATGGGCCTTTGGCGTTTTGCATGGCGCTTACTGGTAGGCTAAATTTTACAAACTCATTACCAGGTAGTGGGCGGCCATTTAGCTTGGGTATAACAGGGCTTGTTTGCGTACCACCGTAGACAATATTGGCGTTATCTGGCGCGGTTACGCTGCGGCGTTTACCAGGAAAGTGCTCTAAATCAAACTCGGTTCTGCCCATGCTAACCGTTACAACCATGTCGACGTTATTAAGTGCGTAGTAGGGGGCAAGGAGTGATTCTATTATACCTTGGTCAAAGTCTTCGTAGCGTACTGGTACCATAACCGTGTTAATTTCGGCGCTAACGCCATTGTAATTAATAACTTGGCCGTCGAGTAACAATGCGGCGACCCCAGATGGGTTACTTTGGTTGATATTTTTGTCGAGTAAAAAAGGGTCAAATCCGGTAAGTATAATTTTTTTATCACTGCCTGATGAAAAAGCTAAATCGGTGCGGCCTCGGCTGCCCTCTTCAAGCATGCTTAGCAGCGTATTTATTTGCGCGTCAGATAGCTCAACGTTAGCTGCGGTTGTACGTATTATTTTGCTTGAAAGCAAGCGCGCCCAGTAAAGTGCTCGGTCGTCGTAATTGTTAGTTTTAATAATGCGTTGCTTAGCGCTTTCCCACAGCTCAAAACTATAGGTTTGAATGAGCTGCTTTGCCTCTTTAAAGTTATTGAGCGCTTTAAACTGTTGCTCAAAGGTGGTTACTTCTTTATTAAAGGCGTTTAACACAGTGGGCATAGCTGTTTGTGCCTTGCTGATGCGTTGTTCTTCAACGGTGAGTGGATTACTTAAAGCTGCGAATGAAGAGGCAATTAAGCTGGTTGCTAGTAATACTTTGATCATGATACTCCTAATTAAGCCGTTGTTATTTGAGTAACTTACTATCCTACTATTAAACAGTGAGGGCAATTATTTAAAGTTGAATTAACTGATATCTGGTACGGATGGAATGTTACATTATTACATTTTTATGAATTTAGCAAAGCGCCGCACTTCTAGCGGGTTATTTCCTTTACTATAGATTTAATAAAAAAACACGGGAATAAAATAATGGTTTCTAGAAGAGAGTTTTTATTAAGTGCAGGCTCGCTTGCGTTTATTGGCTTATCGCGCAGCGCAATGGGTAACGTTGCTTTACCTGAAGTAACAACAAAGTTACCTGCTTATGGCCCATTAATAGCCGACCCTCAGGCCTTATTAGATTTACCTAAAGGCTTTAGTTATCGGGTTATATCGGCACTTGGCGATAAAATGGATGATGGTTTAGACGTACCCGACCGTGCCGATGGCATGGGTTGTATTGCATTAGATAACGAACGCGTAGCCCTTATACGTAACCATGAGTTACAGCCTAAACACATTAATAATGCATCTGATTTAATTAGTAATCACAAAACCCCCTTAGCCTATGATTCATTTAAAAATGGTGTAGCTTTGCCTGGGGGTACTAGCCATATTATTTATAACTTAAAAGAGCAAAAACGAGAGCAAGAGTATTTATCGCTGTGTGGCACAATAAGAAACTGCTCAGGTGGTGTAACGCCATGGGGCAGTTGGCTAACCTGCGAAGAAACCGTTATGGATAAAAGTGATGGCTTGTCTCAATCTCACGGTTACATTTTTGAAGTACCAGCCAGCGCCAAAGGCTTAGTTAAGCCAGAGCCATTATATGATATGGGCCGCTTTAATCATGAAGCCGCAGCAATAGACCCACAAACTGGTATTGTTTATTTAACTGAAGATAGAGGCGATAGTTTGTTTTATCGGTTTATTCCTCATCATCGCGATAAGTTAAATAAAGGCGGCACATTGCAAGCTATGGTAATTAAAAACCAGCCTCAGTTTGATAGCCGAAATTGGGATTCACCGGCCATGCCACTACACAGCGACCTTTTAGTTGAATGGATAACGCTCACAGACCCTAAAAGCCCAAATGATGACCTACGTAAGCAAGGTTATAAAAAAGGTGCAGCCTTATTTGCACGAGGAGAGGGAATACATTGGGGTAAAAATGAGCTTTATTTTTGCTGTACTAATGGGGGCAAAAAGCAGTTAGGTCAGGTAATGAAGTACACACCTTCAAAAAACGAAGGCACTGAGTTAGAGCAAAATGAGCCTGGTAAAATACAACTATTTGTAGAAAGTACAAACGAGTCGTTATACAACTTTGGTGATAATTTAACGGTAGCGCCTAACGGGCATTTAATTGTATGTGAGGATCAATACACAGACACGGTGAATAACCATTTACGCGGGGTAACACCTAAAGGAGAGGTGTATAACTTTGCTAAATTGCATGCGCAAACAGAGCTTGCTGGGGCGTGTTTTTCACCTGACGGGCAAACCTTGTTTGTAAACGTATACATGCCAACTAAAACGTTGGCTATTACTGGTCCTTGGGATAGTTTTAAGCTTTAAAGTGGTAAAAATACAAACGCTTAGTATAGGTATGCTAAGCGTTTGCATTTTAACAATCCTTGTAGAATTACCAAATCCGTTAGCAAGCTTTAATCATCCTTGGTGCATTTACTACATCCTTTATGTAATAAGCAACGGGTCCTTGTAGTTTGCACTTCATCCTGTACCTACTTATGTAACGTCTCCTTGTATCTTTATTAGTCCTTTAACTCTTATTAACATTCCTTGTATGGCAAAGTGGGTAATAAATTAATGATTTAGTTTACCTGCAGACGATTCAATGTGTGCACGTACAAACCATTGAAACTGCTCTAAGTCACCTAGCTGGCTGGTGATCATATCCTCTGATACTGGGTCTAATTCAGACAGCGTGCTAATGGCTTTGCGGTGGTCGGCGTTTACGCCACTGTATACTTTGTCTAATGCACCTAAATGTTCTACTACAAAGGCTTTACCTAATGAGTATTCTTCCCATGTGCGGCGATCTACAATTGACTTAGGTGTACCTTGTGGCGTACCACCTAATGTAGCAATACGCTCTGCGATGGTGTCGGTCATTTCGCGAATAGCATCGACTTGTGGGTCTAACATTTCATGCACACCAATAAAGCTTGGGCCTACTACATTCCAGTGAATATGCTTTAAAGTAAGTTGTAAGTCTAAAAGCGCTACGAGTCGGTTATCGAGTGTTTCAATTGTTTTTTTTGCTGATTCGTTATCCATACCTGGGGCTGTAAATTCAATTGGGTGTTGTGAGTTACTCATAATGTCTCCCGTTGTGTAATTTGTTGTATGTAGCCATTGCTACCATTTAACTTGCAATACATGAAGCAAAGCCTATGCCTACCAAGTTTATTTGTTTAAGTTGTTGATATTTAATGTTTTGTTTTTACTTGGGTACGTAGGGTTAAAAAGGGAGAGGCGTAGAATATGAATTTTATGCACTTATTTTTGTAAATTGTGCACAGTAGTAAAAAAGCTGTGGCTGTTTATCGAAAGAGTTGAAATTTGTTTATGTTTTAGTAAAGCATAGTCTGTGTAATACAGCTACCTAAAGTATCTAGCCTTACAATTCACGCCGTTATTAAATTGCCTTTAAAAGCTCACCTTAATATTGCACGTGCTACAACCTCTAAATAAAACCCAGTAAATAAGCTAAGCAAGGGTATATAAAATATAAAGGCGCTTATTTATTACCTGCGTAATGATTAATTCAGGTGTTTTATACAGGGCTAACGCAGCTCTTTTAAAGCCGCGCTACTGGGCTTTACTGCTTAGATTTTAAAAATCAGCCTTTGTACTTATTTAATCTCTTTAGTTGGTGAATGCTCACTGATATACTCCTGCCGCATTTTAATTGGGGTTATGTAAATAAATCATGAATTTTTTAAAAACACTGTTTACAACATCTATACTGCTTTTGTCTCACTCAGCACTAGCAGAAAATTGGAGCGTCACACAGCTTCACACAAATTTTGGCGATGCCTTAAATCCCTTTACCGGGGAGTCGTCATTTACACGCACCTACACCATAGAGCATGCCTCAGAGCATGACTTAGGTGATAACTACTTTTTTATCGACTTTTTAAACGACAGCCTTAGTGATGGTTTTCAAGATACGG
The DNA here is from genome assembly GCF_023161905.1 of Pseudoalteromonas sp. 2CM41L. NCBI lineage: Bacteria > Pseudomonadati > Pseudomonadota > Gammaproteobacteria > Alteromonadales > Pseudoalteromonadaceae > Pseudoalteromonas > Pseudoalteromonas sp. 2CM41L. Next base: position 56,628 of record NZ_JALNTN010000006.1, on the reverse strand, counting down.
GTATATATGGCGAGTGGTACACAACACTTAGCTTATCAAAAGCCTTTGATACCTCTGTGCGTTATGGTGCAATAAAAGACACAGGTTTAGTGTTTGGTATAAACGCCGGTGAAGAGGGGTTAATGAAATACACCCCAGGCATCAAGCTCAGCTGGGATGCCCCAGGCTTTGATTTTTTAACAACTACATTTGCAGGTTATATTGATGCCAATGGCGGCGTGCAAAAAGATCAGCTAGCCAAGCAAGACAACAGCATTTTTATAGACCTTGCATGGGGTGCTCCTTTTACACTAGCTAGCCAAGCATTTTATTTTACCGGCCACGTAGAATATATTTCTGGGCGTGATGACGAACTAGGCAATAAAGTTAATGAGTGGTTGCTTGCTCAACCCGCTGTGCATTGGGATGTAGGGCAAAACTTTAATTTAAACCCGCAGCAGTTGATGGTAGGGGTAGAGTGGCGCTATTGGTACAACAAGTTAGGGACTAATAAAATAGAAAACCAGCCCTTTTTACATGCTATTTGGGTATTTTAAGCAAAGCTTGCTTTGCTAGGTTAATAAAAAAATAGCGCCTTTTGGCGCTATTTTTAGTCAGTGTGGTTGGAACTTTAAGTGGTTGGTTGTTACTCGTAACCGCGAGGTTTTTTGGTTTTAATAACTGCAATATAAGCATGCCAACTGGCGTAACTAAGCAAAGGCATAATTACAATAAAGCCCGTGGCGCCGGTAGCAAAACCAACAGCTACCAATAAAAATATACAAATTGACCATACCACCATAGCGGCAAAGTTAGTTTTTACAGCGTTCATAGAGCTGATTACAGCGGTCATAATATCTACTCGGCGCTCCATCATTATTTGTGGAGCAAAAGCAGAAAGCGAAAATACAGTCACCAGTAATACCCCTCCTATTATGCTGCCTAACGTTAAAAACGCCGATAACTCTTCAAAGGTGGGATTGGCGTGGCTAGGATACAAAGCATGCACAAGCGCGGCTAAACGCATCCAAGCAATCATGATAACCATTAGCATTATTGCAAAGCCCCATTCGCCTACTGGGTTTCTAAACATCGACTTTATAGAGTGGCTAAGTGTGGGTTTATGACCTTTTTCAAGCTCCCATGCTACATCATAAAGGCCTGCCGCAAAGGCTGGGCCTATTAATGCAAACGCCACGGTTGCAGGCAGTATTACTAAATATGTACCTGTAAACATTGCCCAGTAAACAATAGCAACAGGAATAAGGGTAAATATTACCCCGTAAATAAGGCTCAATATGGGCGCACGGGTCATGTCTTTAAATGCCAGTGCTAGCCAGTGAAAAGCCGCAAATGTGTTTACCTTATTGCATTCAATGCAGCGGGCAAATTCAGAGTGTTTATTAATCGTATTTGTTGTTGGCATAACAACGCTCCTTAACAAGGTGTCTCTTAAAGGTTTAGAACACATTGGCTTTATTTACAAATTGAACAATATATACGCAATAAAAAATATTTTCGGTCAATTTATGTACTGATTTGTTTTTGTAACTGTTATTGGTGATAAAAATGAAAGGCAAATACAGCGAATAAGTAAAAATTCGTAATTTAGTTAATAAAAAGTTAACATTAAGTGTTTGATGTGATTTTATATTTACAACCAGTCTAACAGGAACAATAAAATGGACGAGATAATAAATAATATTGATGTAAATCAGTATTTGCCGGCAGCAGTAATGTGGGCAACAAATATTCTAATGGCAATTGTTATATTACTAATAGGCTTATGGCTTGCGGGTAAAGTGCGTAATATGATTATTAGTTTATGCCATAAATATACTCACTTTGATGACACGCTGTTTCGCTTTTTAGGAAGTATGGCGCGCTATGTTATTTTAGCGTTTGTATTTATTGCCGTGTTAAACCGCTTTGGTGTGCAAACAGCTTCAATAATTGCGCTATTAGGTGCGGCAGGTTTAGCTATTGGGTTAGCGCTGCAAGGTGCTATGTCTAACTTAGCTGCAGGTGTAATGTTACTTATATTTAGACCTTACAAAGTAAACGACTTTATTGAAGCCGCAGGGCGCTTTGGTAAAGTTACCGAGGTTGATATGTTTACAACTATTTTGCAAACGTTCGATAATCAGCAAGTTATTATCCCAAATAGCCAAATTTGGGGAGCGCAAATTATTAATCACTCGCATCATCCTATTCGCGGCGTAGATATGCACTTTGGTGTGGCATACGATGAAAACACCGACGCTGTTCGCAAAGTTATTGATAGCGTGCTTGAGGCTCACCCACACATACTAAAAGACCCAGCTCCTTTTGTTGAAGTAGAAACACTAAACAACAGCTCGGTAGACTTTTTAGTAAGACCTTTTTGTAAAGGCGAGCACTACTTCGAAATTTTATACACGGTGCCAGAGCTGATTAAAAAAGCCCTTGATGAAAACAATATCGAAATACCATTCCCACATCGAAAAGTTATTTTAGTTAACGAGAATAAAGATTAAGGCTTAAGCCTAAGAGCACTTTATAAGTGCTCTTTTTTTGTCTGAAAAAGTTACATACCTGTGTAATTTTTTCTTTTATAAATTACCTTAAATACTACTTTTTTGTCTGTACAGCCCTTTTTTACTAGGTTGGATGGCTGGTCTTTATTTTGCATTTACATAGTCGCTTTTAGTTTTAAAGCTCATAAAAACTATCGACCCATTAAATCAAATTGTATGAAGGACTAAACATGGCTGAATCATTTAAATACTCAGGCAATAAAGGGCATGGTGGCGAATTACATCAAAAGGCTTCTGATGAATACCCAACGATGACCACCGCGCAAGGGTGCCCTGTTAGCGACGATCAAAACTCACTACGTGCAGGCAAGCGCGGCCCAGGTTTATTAGAAGATCATGTAATGCGCGAAAAGCTGTTTCACTTTGATCACGAACGCATTCCAGAGCGTGTGGTACATGCCAGAGGCTACGGTGCTCATGGTTATTTTGAAACCTACGACACGCTTGAAGATTTAACCTGTGCTGATATTTTTCAGCGCAAAGGTGAAAAAACACCGGTATTTGCACGGTTCTCAACTGTTGCAGGGAATAAAGGGTCTCCCGATTTAGCACGTGATGTTCGCGGGTTTGCTGTTAAATTTTACACCCAAGAAGGAAACTGGGATTTAGTGGGTAACAACATACCTGTATTTTTTATTCAAGATGCGATGAAGTTTCCTGATTTAATTCACTCAGCTAAGGCTGAACCAGACCGTGGTTTTCCACAAGCGCAAACCGCGCACGATAACTTTTGGGACTTTGTAAGTTTATCGCCTGAGTCAATTCATATGATTATGTGGGCCATGTCAGATAGAGCCATACCGCGCTCTTTACGCTTTATGGAAGGCTTTGGTGTTCATACCTTTAAATTTATTAATGCAAATGGCGATGAAAAATTTGTTAAGTTTCATTGGAAACCAAAAGCCGGTATGCAGTCAGTAGTGTGGAACGAAGCACTTAAACTTAATGGCGCAGACCCTGATTTTCATCGCAGAGACATGTGGGAATCTATTGGTAAAGGCGACTTCCCAGAGTGGGAGCTAGGTGTACAAGTGTTTGATCAGCAATTTGCTGATGAATTTGAATTTGATGTTTTTGATGCCACCAAGCTTATACCTGAAGAGCAAGTACCCGTAAAAATTGTGGGCCGCATGGTGCTTGACCGTGTAGTTGATAACTTTTTTGCCGAAACAGAGCAAGTGGCTTTTTGTACTCAAAACATTGTACCTGGGCTTGATTTTACACCTGACCCATTACTGCAAGGGCGAAACTTTTCGTATTTAGATACTCAAACCAAACGCCTAGGCGGTCCTAACTTTACGCATATTCCGGTTAATGCGCCTAAATGCCCAATGCGTCATTTTCAACAAGATGGCCACATGGCAATGCATAACCCTAAAGGGCGTGCTAACTACGAGCCAAACTCGTGGAGCGGCGATGAGCATAACCCCCGCGAATGCCCAGTGCATGGCTTTAAAAGCTCAAGCGAGCCAGAAGTAAGCGGTGGAGATAAGCTGCGTTATCGCTCAGAAACATTTAGCGATCACTACAGCCAAGCGCGCCAATTTTACTTAAGCCAAACAGAAGTAGAGCAAGCGCACATCCAATATGCGTTTGTATTTGAGCTTTCAAAAGTAGAGCATGTGCCGATTCGCGAGCGTGTGGTTTCGCACTTATTAAATGTAGATAACACATTAGCGCAAGAAGTTGCAAAAGGCCTGCGCCTGCAAGATATGCCAGAGCCGGCTGAAGCTGCTATGCCAACGCGTAACGATTTAGCTGTATCGGATGCGCTAAGTATTTTAAAAAATGCGCCAGATACCTTTAAAGGTCGTAAGTTAGGTATTTTAGTGAGCGATGGCTTTAATGCTGATATTTTTAATTCGGTTACAAATGCCTTAGACGCTGAAGGTGCTAACTACGAAATTGTGGCCGCACAAGTAGGTGGTGCATGTTGTAGTAAAGGTAAGCATGTAGCAGCGGATCAAGTAATTAATGGCGGCCCTTCGGTGCTTTACGATGCGGTGATGGTACTTGCAACGCAAGAGGGCGCTAAGAAGCTTGCTGGTATTCCTGAGGCAAAAGACTTTGTGAGCGATGCGTTCGCGCACATGAAATACATAGGCTACACAAAAGATGCCATGGCATTATTTGAAGCCGCAGGGCTTGATGGTAAAGCCGACGATGGTTGGATAGATTTAAACATGCACTCTGCAGATAAATTTATTGAAACATTGCGCAATTTAAGATTTTGGCAGCGTTAGAACAAAACGCTTTAGCAAATAATAACCACACCCTGTAAAGGGTGTGGTTTTTTTATGGCTAACTGGTTATGGTATTAACTCTAAACAGTAACTAATTGGATTTATTATGAAGCTTAAAGGCGCTTGCCACTGTGGCAAAGTAACGTTTAGTGTGAGCTCTAAACACCCTTATCCTTATAACTTATGTTACTGCTCTATTTGTCGTAAAACGGCCGGCAGTGGAGGGTTTGTTATAAACTTGAACGCACAATACAGCACGCTTGAGGTTACAGGGCGTGAACATATTACTATTTATCATGCCAAAGTGGGTGATAAAACCAGCCCTGCTGAGCGCCATTTTTGTAAACACTGCAGCAGTAACTTGTGGTTATATGATTCGCGATGGCCTGAGCAAGTTCATCCCTTTGCTGGCGCAATAGACAGCGAATTACCCGTACCGCCAGAGCGCACCCATTTAATGCTTGCTAGTAAGGCCAATTGGGTCACACCGCATATTCAAAAGAATGATAAACAGTTTGATGAATACCCCGATGAAAGCATTGCAGCGTGGCACCAACGCTTAAACTTAGAGCAATAATACGCTGGCTAAAGTGCACTGCATCGTACTTAAGAGGGCATAACCCACAGTTAACAGGGTAAAGTTTTAATGATTAACAGTGCACTGTGAGGCGTTACTTTGGGTACAGTAATGAAAGTCGGTGTAGTAGTGAGATTGCGCAGGCTTTTTATTATATAAAATGTAGTCGTGCATTAGCTTGGTGCTCAAGCGGCCCATTTCAAAAGGGTTTTGCCCTATGTTAGCCGAAGAGAGACCCCTGCTTAACACATTGAGCTGTATTTCTTCTGTATCGGCAGAAACAATAATAATGTCTTTATCGGCAATACGTTGCTTAAAAGGCGCTAAGGCATTTACGTAATGAGGGTTAAATTGTGCAAACCCCGCCACAGCTAAAAAAATGGGTGGGTTGTCCATTTTTAATAAATGCATTAACTGCTTTAGTGACTCTTCGCGCTTACCTAAACTAAATAAGGGGCAGCGACTATGTTCGCGCCAGCCGTTTTTACCTGATAGGTGCGCTGTCGCTTGATCAGACAGCGCGTACCTAACCCCAGCAATACGCTTGTTTAAATTAGGGGTTGTATGGTGCCCCGACTGCATGCAAAGCGTATTATTTGCTTTGTTGGTCAGTTTTTTTACTTGCTCGCCTAAGGCAACGCCAAAGTCGAAGTTGTTACTGCCTACGTAGGCTAGGCGGTACTGTTGGTGTTTTTCTAGCAGGTCAGAATCAAACGTTATAACAGGAATGTTTTTACTTTTAAGCGCCATTAATGAACGAGTGACCAAATGCTGAGAGTCGGTTGTTGCTACAATTAACCCATCTATTTCTTGGTCAACTAACCTATTAATGACCATAGATTGGCTACGAATGTCTTGAAAGTCTTTTGGTCCATCGTACTTGCATTCTATTTCAGGGTGCTCATTGCTAAATTGCAAACAACCTTTAAAGGCTTGCTGATAAAAAGAGTCGTTTTTTGTTTTACCTACAATGGCAATCACAACTTTAGCCACGCTTTGGTGGGCAAATAAAGCACACCAGCTTAAAACTAAATACTTCAGAACTTTATACTTTTTAGCGGCTAGGCTAATTTTAGCTAACATTATAAAAGTCCTAAGCAAATAAAAGTAAGATATATATTACAGCTAGTATAGTTATTGACCACAAATTGGCTAATTTAATTATAGTGACTTAAATGAGTTAACACGTTGAAAGAAGTGTTTTTAACCTATAGGCTAAATACATACACCCATAAAAAATAATGGAGAGCGTTATGACTGTTTCAGCAATTCCCAAAGGGTTTAGTTCGGTAACACCGTACTTAATTATAGAAGGTGCTCAGCAAGCTATTTGTTTTTATCGTGATGCATTTAATGCGCAGTTAGTAATGCAAATGCCGCTGCCAGAGGGCGGTATAGCTCATGCTGAAATTATAATTGGCGACTCCCATATTATGATTTCGGACTCATGCCCGGATGAGTCATTTAAAAGCCCCAATGCACTTGGTGGCACACCGGTAAGTTTAATGCTTTACGTAGAAGATGTAGACAGCGTATTTAAAAAGGCAATTGAACTTGGCGCTACAGAAGTACGCCCAGTGCACGACCAGTTTTATGGTGATAGAGCCGGCACCCTACAAGACCCATTCGGGCATATTTGGACCATAGGCACCCATAAAGAAGATTTAAGTGAGCAAGAAATTAACCAAAGAATGGCCGACTTAATGTCAAAAGAGCAAGATGCATAAAGCAGCTTGCCCTGCGTTTGAGCTAAATTGTTTACCCTAAATTTATCGCTAAATATTTTATTTCGTCACCGTTTATTTGCGGTAAAAAATAAATATCTTGGTACTTAAAATATTGTTGATCGTTAATCGTGACAGCCTCTGCCGAAATAGGGAGGGTGTCGTAGGTTTGCCCTAAATCATAATTTTTAGCACTGCCTACCTTAATAGCCTGATTAACCACTATTTTAGGCTCATCAACTACTCTATAACCATTATTATCTGCCACGTAATATACATTTTGGTAGGTATAGTAAGTGGTATTATGGCGTTTAAAGTGTGAATAATGCCTTGGTAGAGAGCGTATTCTTAAGCCTCTAGGTGGCTTAACTACGTGGTAGCCTCTTTTTGCTTTTCTGTAGTAAATACCATCACTAAATGTAAACGTAATGCCATTAAATCTGATTGAAGCACTATTGCGCGGTAAATGATTAAAATAATGCCCAGGCCGGTAGGTCACTACGTTGTGGCGATTATGTTTAAAATAATTACGAGTGCGTTGCTGCTGTTTGTAATGGGCAACTTTGCGCTTTTGCTCTTTGCGGTGCTCGCGTTTGGCTTGTTTGCGCTCTTTACGGTCGTTTTTTTTATATTCTATACGCTGTTTTTTGTCATCGCGGCGCTCATCTCGTTTGTATTCGATGCGTTTTGCGCGCTCATTATTAAAACTTTTTGCGTTTTCTCGCTCATTGGGTGCTGCATATGCAGCGCCAGATACTGCACTTATGGCAAGTAGAGCAGGGAGTAATTGAGTCAGTTTCATACTAGTGCCTCGTGTATGTTGTTACATAACTGGGTTCAATACTAGCGCTTTAAACTGAATGGTAACTGACATGTAACCGATAACAGGGGCGTGTTTACAGCTTTTTACTAACGTTTACTGTTCTTGACACAAGCCAACGTTTTCTCACATTTTTGACGATTTTAGGAACTTTTATAGGCTATAAGTTGCGTAACTAATTGTTACAGCAAGTGCTTTTAACACTAGCCGTAATTTATAATTAGCCTGAATTATTGGATAATAAATCTATCTCGAGCAGCTATTTTCAGTGCTAACCGCGTTTAAATTACTCGCAATAGGCAAGCTATTGACGCGTAAATTTACCTTATTTTCACTGAAAATCTCTGGCTAGAGAAAATAAACTTAAATATCATTATGGTTCAATATGTTAGTAAATCTCTAACCAGAGTTTAGGTTAATTACCGTTTAGGTTTTTCAGGTAGGGCTGTTTTTAGTTGCTCCGGTGTTACGTTAAGTGCCTTTGCTACAACCGTTAAATCGGCATTAGGGCCGCCGGCTTCTTGCATTGCTTGCATAAGCGCTTCTTCGCTAACGCCTAGTTTGTTAGCTGCCTCAGCAAACCCCGGTGGCGACATGCCGCCGTTAGGGCCACCCGCTTTTGGACCGCCTCCACCAGGTGGTTCATGGCGAGTGATTTTAGTGCCTTCAGGTGGCTTGGCCCCTACACCCGCTTGTGCTGTGGTCGTAAAATTATTTTGTGCAACCACGCCTTTTAAGCACTTAGGTAAGTTAGGGAATGTATTACTTGCATGGTAGTGGTAAGTAACTATGCCGCTTTCACCCACGGGGCCTGTGTGGCCATTACAGCTATCAAGCTCGGTTGGGGATGTACCATCAATTTCTTGGCTTCCGTAAATTGGGTAGCCATCAAAGCCATAACCAAACAGGGCGCTTGGCTTTTGCGCTAAATTATTACAGTTGGCGTTTACATGTTCGTGTTTATATACGCTGTCTATATCACTGGCGGTGCCGTGGTAGTGGTACCAACCGCCCGGATCAATATGACCTGCGCACGTATCAAGCGCGGGTAAATGCCCTGTATGCTGCACACTTGGCGCATCCGAAAAAATAGGTACACCCGCAAGCGCTATACCTACTTTAGACACAGTGCCCAGCGCTGTTGATTGCTCAGACATAACAGGGTGCAGTGGTAAAAGGGCGGTAATTTCTACGCTTTTATCTACCGATACATTAATACATGCATGATCAACGGTTGGGCGAATGGTCGCGTTATCAACAATATGCACTTTGCCGTCTTCATCGTAAAAGGTAAAACCTTGCTCGTTAAGCATGGTTAAAAATGCTTTATCTAACCTATATAGCCCCGCATCGGTGCCATCCCAATCCCAAATTCCGCCTACGTCGTCGAGTGTTTCTGGGCAAAAAGGGCCGACTTCAATGTTGTCGGGCTGATATTTTAAAACCACTTGAGCACACTGAGTTTGTAGGCCGTTTTCAAGCGTACACTCTACAGTTTGTGGCAGCTTTACCATGGCTTTAATATTAAATTCATCGGTATTAATAAGCGTGTTTTTAGCGCTTTTAGCTTCTGGGGAGGCAGGTGTACTTTCGCTTTTTATCTGCTCGCCACATGCAGTTAAAAGTACCGTGGCACTAAGCAGGAAAAATGCGAGCTTAGTCTTTGTAGTGTTAACGCTAGGCGCTTTTAAACGACTTCGTTTAATTGTTCTCATACTTACCCCAAAACGATTTATATACGTAGGTTTTAGTATGGCAATAAATTGTGCAAATAAAATGAAAGTTTTAAAAGAGTTATTGATATGTTTGAGATGCATGGCTAGCTTTTAATTAACATTATTGGGAGTTGTTATTAAGTTATTTAATAAACTTACACGATTAAATACGAAGTATAAAAGTACAAGTTAGCTGCTGCTGTTTTTACTTGCCCAAGGCTTACCTAATAAAGCTCCTTAGTTTAAAGCTTAAAGTTTAAAACGCAAAAAGCACAAACCTAGGTTTGTGCTTTTATATTTTACAGTTAAATAATTATATTTTTTCCCAGTAGGGTTCGTCACCAAAGTAGCCGCTAAAGTAGTCTATAAAGGCCCTTACTTTTGGCGCTAATAAACGCGAACTTGGGTAAACACTCCAAATAGCGGTGTCGGATGCAAGTGGGTAGTCTTGTAAAATTTGTACCAGCTCACCACTTTGTAGTTTTTTATAGGCACACCAGCTCGACATTAACGTAATACCTAGGCCTTGCACGCACGCATCGCGCACCGCTTCACCGTTATCGGCTTGTAATACGTTATTGGTTTTAATGTTTTGTGTGCCCTCGGGTGTAATAAACGACCACGTAGTTAACCCATGTAAATTAACACAAGTATGATTTTTTAAATCTTGCGGTGTTGTTGGGGCGCCGTGTTTTGCAAGGTAATTAGGCGATGCGCAAATTAAGCGTTTATCGCGGGCAACCTTTCGGGCTATAAGGGTTGAGTCGTTTAATGCGGCGTCGCGTATTGCTATATCAAAACCACCGCCGACCATATCAATAATGCTATCGCTTAAGCGTAAATCAATTGTCAGGTCGGGGTATTGCTCAATAAATCCAGCCAATGCAGGAATAATATGCATACGCCCGAACGAAGCAGGAGCCGTAATGCGCAATTTTCCTTGTGGAGTTACACTGCCTATACCTACCGAGGCGCGCGCCATTTCAACATTGGCAAGCACTTCCTCGGCGTGGGGTAAAAAAGCTTGGCCCTCTTCGGTTAGCGATACTTTTCGGGTTGTACGATGAATAAGTTTAACGCCGAGCGTTTCTTCAAGCTTATTCATTTGGGCACTAGAAACCGCGGCCGACAAACCTAACTCCTTGCCAGCTAAGCTAATATTATGTGTTGTTGCGATTCTGACAAACAGATTTAAATGGGCAATGTTCATTATCAAATTTTTCAATAAACTGATTATTTAAACAACTATATTATCAATACTTAGTTGTGTAAATATACTAGCAGCTTATTCATTGTGATTTTTCCTGTGGCGCTTACTATAAGCGCCTTTTTTTTCGGTATTTTTCTCGTTTAAATTTTTAAGTTTAGAGTGAGCCTGCCTTATGAGCCGTAATACATCATTACTTTTAAAGTATTTATTTAAGCAAACTTGGCCTATGTTGGTTGGCTTGTTTTCTATTATGGGAAGCCAGCTGGTTGATAGTATTTTTATTGCTAAGCTAGGCGCTGAGCCGCTCGCTGTAGTTGCCTTTAGTATTGCTATTTTTCAGGTAATTGTGGGGGTACAAGTAGGCTTAGGTATTGCGGCAACTGCGACCATTTCTACTGCACTTGGGGAAAATAAAGTTAACTACGCACTCTACTTAGGTAGTTTAATCGTATTTATTGGCACCGTAATAGTAACGCTATTGTGCTTGGCGTTGTGGCTTTTTCAGCAGCCTATAATTTTAGTGCTGGGTGCAACGCCTTCATTATTTAATTTAACCGAGCTTTACTGGTTGCCTTGGCTAATAAGCTGCTGGCTTGGAGCGCTGCTTTATTTTGGTTACAGCATTTGCCGTGCTCATAACGAAACCTTATTGCCTGGGCGAATTATGGTGCTAACCAGTGTGTTAAATATAGCGCTCGATCCATTGTTTATGTTTACCTTTGATATGGGGTTAGCGGGTGCTGCATGGGCAAGCTGTGTTGCTTTTGCAATAGGCTTAGCAGTGGTGTTTTACATGCTTATTAAACGAGAACTTGTAACCTTTGACGTTTTAAAAAACCGCACCGAGCAGGCAATAAAAGCCATTGCAAAAATGATGGCGCCGGCTTTACTTTCACAGTTTATTCCGCCTATTTCAGCCATGATAGTAACGGCGCTGATTGCCGCGTATGGTGGGTTTGCTGTAGCAGCTTGGGGGCTTGCAAACCGTATTGAATATATTGCGATTATTTTAATTTTAGCGCTTACCATGGCGCTGCCCCCCATTGTTGGAAATTTAAAAGGGCGGGGCGAGCTTAGGCAAATATTAAGCGTAGTAAAACTTGCGTGCGGTTTTGTAATTGGCATACAAATTTTATTAGCGGTTATTATGCTAGGTGTGGCTAACCCGCTTGCAAATGCGCTTAGCAATAATAGTGAAATAGTTGCTAACCTAACAGATTACTTTGCATTTGTGCCCTTGAGCTACGCGGCTTTGGGTGTATGTATGATCACGGTATCGGTATGTAACGCGCTGGGGTTTGCGACCACGGCCTTATTTATCTCCATATTGCGGCTATTTTTGTGTTACTTACCACTACTTTGGTTAGGCTCGTATTTTTACGGTTTAACAGGGTTATTTTTCGGTATGACATGCGGAAATACCTTGTCGGGTATTGTGGGTTGGCAGCTTTTTAAGCAGCAATATAAGCGGTTAACAACACACGTTAGCGTGCGATCAATCACTGTTTAATTATCAATATATTGAAGAAAGTTATTCCACTTAAATTGCAATTATCAAAATAGTTAAATGCAATTAGTATGCACCTCATTGAATCATTGCTTAATCTAGAGCAGCTAAATTTGCTGTGTTTAGGTCAAGCAATTGCAATAAAAATAGAGCTGCTTGAGGTGAATAACATGAAACTTTATAAATTGTTTTTAATAGCTATAACGCTATACGCAGGCGCTGCAACGGCTGCACAAGATTACTTTTCGATGAGCTATATTCAAGGTGAAGGAGACGTGCGAGGGATTAAGGTGGCTTATCAATATGCCTTAGATTATCAAATAGAAGGCTTTGAAGAGCTAGAGATTTACCTAGAAGCCAATGCTAACTTTTTTGAATACGATGACCCAAAACGCTATGACGCTAATTTAGGCTTATCGCTTTCGCCTGTTATTTTTTATCCTATTGGCAGTATTGCTGGGAACCGCGTTTTTGCCGAGTTTGGTATTGGTTTAAGCTTATTAGACGACACCAAATTTGCGGGAAAAAACATAAGCACACATTACCAGTTTGAAGACCGCCTAGGCATTGCTATGAAATTTGGTGAGGCTGAGCAACATAGCGTGTCACTTAAGTATTTTCATTATTCAAACGCTGGTATTAAAAAGCCCAACCCAGGCCTCGATTTTATATCGCTAAGCTACTCGCGCGCACTTTAAATATTACTACCTCAGTGAAAAATACTTCACTGAGGTTTTTAGTTAACCCCTTTTAACCCATCCTTAACCCTTGCCCTAATACACTGTGTGTAATGATGTAAATTAGGCACAGTTAAATGGTTTATTTTAAAAAGCGCTCAACGGTTTTATTGATTGCACTTAGCTGCACGCTTGCTGCGTGTAGTAGCCAGCCAAGCTATACAGGTAATAGCACCGAGCAATCGCTAAAGCAGCATGCAAATTGGCAATACACACAAGATGATGCAACCGAGGTAAGTTATATCACTGATTTAGTGAATATAGCGGGGCTTGATTCGCTTATTAACCAAGCCGTTGCAAATAATCCTTCATTTAACCAGGTGCATGTGGCGCTAAAACTTGCTTATGCACAGCGCGATGTTACCGCAGCAAGCCAGTGGTTTAGTGTAGATGCCGATTTTGACGCTCAGCGCAACGAAACAACTGGCACGCAGTACAGCTCATCACTAGGGGTTAGCTGGGAGGCCGACGTATGGCAAAAAATTGCTGATAACGTAGCCGCGCAAGACATGACCATAGCTAGTAATCAGGCCACTTACCAAGGCGCTAAAGACACCTTAGTAGCCAGCGTGATGCGCACGTATTTAAACATTATTTTGCAGCAAGATTTACTTAACATAGAGCAGCAGCGCTTAACGGTTTTAGAAAATAACGAGCAAAGTATTGTTGAGCGTTACCAATACGGCTTAGGTGATTTAGAAGCCCTTGATACCGCGCGTACAAATACCGCTTCAACTCGAGCCACTATTGCCGATTACCAAGAGCAAATAGCGCAAGCTAAACGTGCTTTAGTATTATTAGTGGGCGTTGATAAACTTGAAAACTTACCTACCACCTCTGTTTTACCTGAGGTAATTGAGCCGCTAAGCGCGCTACCAGAGCAAGATTTAGCGCGTCGCCCCGATTTACAAAGTGCCTATTACAATATTCAATCTAAACGTTATTTAGTGGATGTAGCTTACAAAGATTTACTGCCAAGCATTACGCTTTCGGCATCGCTTAGCGATTTAGCAACTACACCCAGCCAAGCATTATTAACCAGCCCAGTATGGAACTTACTAGGCAGTTTAAGTGCGCCGTTGTTTCAAGGCGGGGCACTTCGTGCGCAAGTTGATATTGCAAAATTAAATGCCGAACAAGCGTTTTGGGAATACCAAGACACGCTACTTAGCGCCGTAAACGAAGTAGAAAACGCACTAGGCCAAGAGCAATCATTAACACAGCAGCAGCTACAAATTAGTAAAGCACTTGCCAGTGCTAAGCGCAGTTATAGCAACTACCAAAGCAAATACCAGCAAGGTTTGGTTGATATTTTAGACTTACTAACCGTGCAGCAGCAGGTGTACGACCTACAAGCTCAGCTTAGCCAAATAAATTACACCCTTTTAACTAACCGTATAGATTTAGGCCTTGCCTTGGGCCTTGGAGTATCGTCATGAAAATTTCGCCAGTACCTGTTGTTGTAACTCTTGTTGCCATTGTTTGTATAGGGCTTGCTATTTCATATAACGGCCAAAAAATGGCGCAGCAAGCAAATGGCCCAAAGCCTGAGCCGGCTAAATCTGTGGCACCCAATGTATCGGTTATTAACGCTGTGCCAAGTACGTATCAAGCCTATGTTAGCGGCCACGGTGAGGCTAAAGCACACTGGGCACTTAGCTTAAAAGCACAAGTTAAGGGCGAAATAACGAATATGAGCGAGCAATTTGCTACCGGTAATGTAGTTAAAAAGGGCCAAGTGCTTGCACAAATAGATAACACCGAATACTTACAAGCAGTCGCGAGCGCTAAAGCCACATTAGCAGATGCCAAACTTGCCCTACAAGAAGAGCAAGACTTAGGAAACCAAGCAAAGCGTGAATGGCAGCGCTCGGGTGTAACGCAAGCGCCAAGCTCGCCTTTAGTATTTAGAACGCTACAGCTAGAAGCCGCCCAAGCAACGGCCGATAACGCCCAATACGCACTCCAAACTGCGCAGCGTGATGAAAAAAACACCCATATAAGTGCGCCGTTTGATGCTGTTATTTTATCGCGCGATGTAGATTTAGGCACTTACGTAAGCATTGGCGATACACTGGCTACATTAAACAGCACCGACAAAGTAGAAATTAGCGTACCGCTTTCATTAAGCCAATGGCAAAACCTAGCAAGCGATAAGTCGGGCGAGGTTATTTTAAGTGATGTAACAACACAGAATCAGTGGCAAGGTTACATTGCTCGTTTTGAGCAGCATCTTGATGATAGCTCTCGCCAGCGCAGCGTAGTGGTTGCGCTAGACAAACCTTTTGAGCAAGCAACACCATTGTTACCAGGTACATTTTTAGCGGTACAAATTGCCGGTAAAGCGCTTAACAACGTAATTAAATTACCCGCCTCAGCAGTATCGCAAGAGGGCTTAATTTGGTACGTAAACGATCAAAACACGTTAATGAGCATTCAAGCGCAAAAACTATTTGAGCGCGGTGATTACGTTTATATCTCTCCTATTGAAGGACACACTAATTTACGTGTGGTGGCTCGCCCACTCGTAAGCTACTTAAACGATATGTTAGTAAACCCAATTGTTGAGGAGATGCCATAATGAGCCCGCATCAAGCACCGCAATTACCTAATAATACTAACCCTTTGCACGGCATTATTAGCTGGTTTGCTAATAACTCAGTGGCCGCCAATTTATTACTCATTAGCGTAATAGTAATGGGGATAATGTCGCTTTCTACTTTGCGTAAAGAGGCGTTTCCAAGCCTTGAGCCAGATACTATTTCGGTATCGGTGGTTTACGACAGTGGCGATGCCTTACAAGCAGAAGAAGGCATCGCCCTAAAAGTAGAAGAAGCCCTTGAAACCGTACCGGGTATTAAGCGCATTACCTCTACATCCGATGCCAGCGGCAGTCATGTAAGCATTGAGAAAAAAACCGATTACTCGCTTGATGAGCTACTCACCGATGTTAAAAACCAAGTTGATGCCATAAATAACTTTCCGACAGATGCCGAAGAGCCGGTGATCGACAAAGCGCGCAGGCAAGATCACGCATTAACCTTACAATTGTTTGGTGATGCCGACCGCCATACGTTGCAAAACCTAGGTGAAAAACTAAAAGCCGATTTATTAGCTAAATCGGGCATTAGCGATGTAGAGCAATCGGGCGTGCTTGACCCTATGATGTCGGTAGAATTCGACGAAGGTAAACTACAAGCCTACGGTTTAACTATTAGCGATGTAAGCGAGGTGATTAACAACGAATCATCGAGCCCGCTTTCTACTAGCTTGCGAGATAGCAATAAAATTATGCGCCTAAAAGCGGCAGACCAAGCTTACTGGCAGCGCGACTTTGCCAATATTGTGTTACTTACAACGCAATCAGGCACACAAATTAAGTTAGGTGATGTAGCAACCGTTACCGACACATTCGCAGAAGATACCAACTCACTAAGTCGTTATAACCAACAAAATGCCGTAGGCATTGAAATTTTAATGGATGAAAATAGCGATATAACCACCATAGTTGAGCAAGCACAAAGCGTAATTGATACATGGCACGAGCGCGGCTTATTACCGCAAAATGTAGAGCTTGAAAGCTGGCACGACAAAAGCACCATGATCACCGAGCGCCTATCGCTGCTTACTAAAAATGCCGTAACCGGTATTATTATGGTGTTTGTTATTTTAGCGATATTTTTAAATGTACGCGTTGCGCTATGGGTTGCAGGTGGCTTGCCATTTGTATTTTTTGGCACACTGTACTTTATGACCGACAGCTACACCGCGCTGACCATAAATGAAATGACCACCTTTGGTTTTATTATGGCGTTGGGGATCGTGGTCGACGATGCCGTGGTTGTGGGGGAGAGTATTTACACCACTCGCACAAAACACGGCGACACCCTTAATAACACGATTTTAGGCACCATGAAGGTGGCTGTACCCACCATATTTGGGGTATTAACCACGGTAGCGGCGTTTGTTGCGCTTTCGAATGTATCTGGCAACTTAGGTAAAATTTACTCACAGTTTGCGACCGTAGTGACGATTTGTTTACTGCTTTCGGTTGTTGAATCAAAACTTATTTTACCGTCGCATTTAGCCCACGTAAGCACTAAACGCCAGTTAAAGTCGGGTCTTAGTGGCTTGTGGTCAAAGGTGCAGCATGGCGCCGACAGCGGTCTAACTTGGTTTAGCGATAAAGTGTACCGCCGCGTTATTGAATACTCGTTACGATTTAGATACGCCATTGTTGCTGCATTTGTGGCCTTTTTTATTCTGGTTGTTGGTATGCCTATGACCGGTGCAGTAAAAGTAGGTTTTTTCCCAAGTATTGCCGGCGATACCGTAACCGCTGAGCTTGTTATGCAAAACGATGCAGCGTATGGGCAAACTAATAAAAACTTGTTAGCGCTTGAGCAAAGTGCACTACAAGCCCAGCAAAATTTAATGGATAAGTTTGACTCGCAAGAGAGCGAAATAACGAGCTTACAATTAGTGAGCAGTAGCGATACTAGCGGTACGGTAAGTGTTGAGCTATTAAACGAGGGCGACTTTACTGCAAGCGAATTTGCACAAGAATGGCAGCGCCTTGCCGGTATGCCAGAGGGCAGTAAAAAGCTACAAGTATTGGCTACACGTAAAATGGTCGATAACTTTAAAGTGGAGCTAAAAGCCTGGGATGACGAAACCGTAATGGCCGCAGGCGCACTGTTTAAAGAGCGCTTACAAAATACTGCTGGTGTTAATGGCATAGACGATAATTTAAACCCAGGTCAGCCACAGCTTAAATTTACCTTAAATGCACAAGGGCGCGCTTTAGGTATCGATACGGCGAGCCTATCAGAGCAAGTATTACAAGCTTTTGGTGGAGCAATTGTACAGCGTTACCAGCGCGATAAAGACGAAGTAAAAGTACGTGTGCGTTACCCAGAAAACGCCCGTAAAACACCAGCCGATATAATGCAATCGCGTATTAGATTACCCGATGGCACCGTAGTACCTTTGGTTAACGTAGCCAATATAAGTAGCGAATATCAGCAAGATGAAATAACCCGCATTGATGGCCTACGTGCAATTTACTTAAGCGCACAAGTAGATAAAAACATTGTGGCATCTAACGAATTAGTTGCTAACTTAAGCCGCGACTTAGTACCTGAGCTTAACGCGCAATTTCCTAACTTAAGTATTCACTTTGCCGGAGAAGCCGAAGAGCAAGACGAAACAACAGGCTCAATGGCCACTATGTTTATAGCCGCGTTATTAGTTATTTACGTATTGCTGGCGATTCCGCTTAAATCGTACATTCAACCTATGTTGATTATGGTGGCGATTCCCTTTGGTATTGTGGGCGCTATTTTAGGCCATTGGTGGAACGACTTAACCATCAGCATACTTTCTTTAAATGGTATTTTGGCGCTCAGTGGGGTGGTTGTAAACGACAGCCTATTATTGGTATCGCGCTTTAACGAGCTGGTAAAAGATGAAGGCATGAGCACGCACGATGCCATTGTAGAGTCGTGTACAAGCCGCCTGCGCGCGGTAATGCTTACCTCAATTACCACCTATGCGGGCTTAGTGCCGTTATTAAGCGAAACCTCAATGCAGGCACAGTTTTTAATTCCTGCTGCAGCATCACTTGGTTATGGTATTTTGTTTGCCACGGTTATTACATTAATCCTTATTCCGGCATTATTAATGATTCAAATAGACATTAAGCGCTTACTTGCCAATGTGTTAGACTTTTTAAGTGGTAAACGCACCCAAGGAGCTACCTCTAATGATAAACGTACTACTGGTTGAAGACGACATAGACCTAGCAACAACAATTGTTGATTACCTCGATATAGAAGACATTGAGTGTGACCATGCAAGCAACGGCGTTTTGGGCTTAAATTTACTGCAAATTAATGATTATCAAATGATTATTTTAGATGTAAACATGCCCAAAATGGACGGCTTAACAATGTGCAAAACATTGCGTGAACAAGGTAAAGATATTCCGGTATTAATGTTGACCGCACGCGATAGCCTCGATAACAAACTAGAGGGCTTTGCCGCCGGTAGCGACGACTATTTAGTAAAACCCTTCGCTATGAAAGAGCTAGTAGCGCGGGTACAAGTGCTGGCAAAGCGCAAAAGTGGTGAGGCAAAACGCCTCACCTTAGCTAATTTAAATTTAGATTTAGCAAAGCGCAGTGCCGATGTAGAGGGGCAAACATTAAAGTTATCGCCCATTGCATTTAAATTGCTAGAAACCTTAGTACGCCATGCGCCGCAGCCTGTTACGCGCAGTAGCATTATGCAAGCTATATGGGGCGAAGAGCAGCCCGACAGCAACAGTTTAAAAGTGCATGTGCATCATTTGCGCAAGCAATTAGAAGCCACCACACACCAAGTTACACTTGAGACCATTCCTAGTGTGGGCTTTGCAATAACAGCAAATGAAGGGCAACCACAATGAAAATAAGGCCTAGCTTAAGGCTCTACTTTTTTGCCAGTATGGTGGTGCTTAGCTCTGCTATGGCCATTGGCTTTTCGTTTTTAAGTGTAAATTACTTTATTGATGGGCTAGATAAAGGCTTAAACGGGGTTATGTTAAAGCTTTCGCAAACCACAGAAGTAAAGCCTGGGGAAACAAAAGAGCTGGTGGGCTTTAATATAGCAAGCCGCTGGGAAGACATGCCTGCGTCAATTCAGCAGCGTTTTAAAAAACCAACAGAGGTGGGGTTTTTACATAAAACAAAAGACAGGCCATCGATGTTTTCTATGCCACAAAATTTATTTTTTGTGGTGTATTATCCAAGCCCCGAAAGCGAGCCGCGTTATATATCGCGCATTATGCTCGAAAAAGACAAACCCCAATTACTCGCTAATATAGAGCCCGAACAACGCATGCTATGGATTGCCATTACAGGCATTGCTGCCATTGTGTTATTTGCGTTTTTTTTGTTTATGGTAATGAAAAAAATAGCCAAGCCAGTGGAGTCGTTAAGGGGCTGGGCTAAATCGTTAAACCAAACTAATCTGCAGCAAACACCGCCCGATTTTACATATAACGAACTAAACACTTTAGCCACATTAATACGCAGCAGCTTGCTTTCGGCGAATGAAAGCGTAGAGCGTGAGCAGCGCTTTTTAAGCTATGCCAGCCACGAGCTGCGTACGCCAATTTCGGTTATTCGCAGTAACGTTGAGTTACTCAATCGGCTGAGCGAAAAAGCCCCGTTAAGTGATAAACAACAGCTTACACTTGAGCGTATAGAGCGTGCCGGTTTAACCATGAGCGATTTAACCGATACGTTATTATGGCTAAGCCGTAACGAAGAGCAGCAAAGTAGTCCAGAACCTGTAAACCTTAGTGATAAAATAACGACCCTGAGTAATGAGCTTAATTACCTGCTTAATGCTAAGCACGTTGAGGTGGTTTTAAACACCCAGCAAGAGAGCGTTATTACCACCGATGCTACTGCGTGCCACATTGTACTGACTAATTTAATTCGTAATGCCTACCAACATACCCAATTTGGCCAAGTACACATTACGCAGCAAGGCGGTAAAGTCACTATTGTTAATTGTAGTAAGCAAGACTATGCCCCTAAAGCGAGCTCGCCTTCAGCAAAACACGCCAGCATAGGGTACGGACTAGGCCTGCAATTAAGCGAAAAAATAATAAAACGCCACGGCTGGATTTACGATGTAAACGACATGCCAGGGCGCTATGAAGTGGTGGTCGATTTTAGTTAGTTATTAGGTTAATTAGGTTTCAAGTATTAATAACCGCGCTAAGGCTTTTTATAAAGTGTTAGCGCGGTTTTTTATGTGAAATTAAACATTTGATTGAATAGTATGCGATAGTGGAGTGTGAAACTGGGAATGGGAAATTGCTCTATAGTAATCAGGGCAATCCAGTACAAACTAGTTGCGATTATTGAATGTTTTATTTTAGGAAATGTATGCAGATACTTTTAGTTTTTATATTACTTTGCCCATTTTGGGTATGTAGTGCTGAAAACACATCGCTTGTTATTTCTGAAAATGTACTGAGCTCAGATGAAGCAAAAAAATTACACATTCATCGACTAGTTGATGGAAATAGTGAAAATTTGGACGATAGCTGGATAATACTAATGTATCCCGAAGTTGATCAGCAAGGCCAACCAATATCTGAGTTATGCATAAGTATTAATAGTGGTCCAAAGAAGTTAGCTTCGTTGTGTGCTGCTATAAACAAGTCTGAAATTAGCGGGTTTAATCGTTCTGATTTTGAAATAGGGGAAAGTGTTTCTGTTTCAGCTGATTTTACATATGGTGCGGCTAGTTATACTTTACAAAATGTTTTATTACTTGAAAGCGAAGACTATGAGTCATTCAAAGAGCGATATAACAAACGCGGCGACCCAGAGAATGATTAATAGTCATATATTTAGCAAACAATACAAAAAACGATACCAACATATTTAGTGTTAGATAACATGGAGTGTTTATTTTTATGTTCAAAATTATAATTATTTTAATATCAATTATTTCTTTTAATGCCTTGGCGGCAGAAGAAGTGAAGCTTGGAGTTGTAGGGAACGTTGGGGCGGATGGCTTTTTTAGCCCAAAAGTAATGTCATTTATTATTGAAAACGTAAAGCCTAATTCACCCGCTGAAAAAGCAGGGATTGTTGCAGGGCAAAAAATTATTTCTATAGAAGGCTGTAAAATTCCGGGCTGCCCTGCCAGTAAAGCAAAAAAATTAATGCGAAAGGAGTCAGGGGACATTTTACAGTTAGTTTTAGAAAATGAGGATGGTAGCCAAGTTCCTTTAGAGGTTCCTATGAATGCTTGGTAAGACTAATGAGCTTTAAGCGCCGTTAATTGTCGGATGGCGCAGCGCTTATCCGACCTACGTTTTTAAACGGTTTAAAAGTCTATTAAAAAAGTGGCTTAACGCAATGAACGTTAAGCCGCTTTTTTGTGATTACTGATAGGGCGTATTATTTATAATACCCATCCTCAAAATAGATCACTTAATCAAGCAGATTGGTATAAATGATTATTCGGGGGCAGCTTGCTTGGTTTTTCTAAACATAAACTCAAGGGGAATGTGTAGGCGCTTTGCCCATGCGTTTTCGGTGTGATCTTCACCCGGGAAGTACTGGCTTTGCCATAGCTTTGCTGGGTATTGTTGCGCCATAAATAAATCATCAATTTGCGCTTGTAGCTTAGGGTACATGGCATCTAAAGTGCTGTCGCCATAATCAAAATACACTTTTTGGTTACTCAGCTTTTCGATGTTGTTGGCAATGTAATTTTTAAACTCGGCAAATACTTCGTCGTCGTGGCTAAAAATACCTGGCCAGTGGGTCGACATACAAATAGCGCCTGCAAATTCGTTAGGGTAATTAAGTAGTGTGTACCACGATATAAGCCCACCCATGCTAGAGCCACCAATATAGCGGTGCTGCGCGCCTTTATTTACGTTGTAGTTAGACTCTATATAAGGAATAACTTCTTTAACTAAAAAGCGTGAGTAGTTGTCTGAGTACACCTTAGAGGCAAATAATTTGTGGCCTGGGTATTTTTCTAACTGGTATAGGGCGTTTTGCTTTTGTTTGCTCAAGGCCTCAAACGGTTGTTGTGGGTAGTATTCGCTGTGGCGGTTTTCTACGGCGTTTGGAATACCTACCACAATAAATGGGCGTACTTTGCCTTGCTCTATTAATGAGCCGGCTACTTCATCTACGCGCCATTCTTGCTTGTTCCATGTGCTATTGGCATCAAACAGCATGCGGCCATCGTGCATGTAAAGTACATCGTAGGTGGTGTTTTTGTTGTAACCTGGCGGTAGCCATACATTTAAAAAACGGTTTTTTACAAACTGTGATTCTATATTGTCGATCACCTCAATGTGGCCCTTGCTTACTTGCACGGTGGGCGTGTTTGCATAGCAGGTATGCACTACAAATATTGATAAGCTAAACAGTAAAGCAACTAATTTCATGGTGGCACCTTAGCATACAAAAAGTGCACTATCACAAGCTTGCATTGTTAATTCAATGTGAATACGTATGCACTTGCATTTAAGCTACAAATGCACACGCATACAATTTATAAATCGCTGCGCCAGCCCATGCCCGACTCTTCCATAAGGCGCTCGTATACGCCTTCAATATTAAGTGGCAACCATGCTTTGTATTGCTTTAAATCTGAAAATTCAACGAGCTTAACGTTTTGTTTTATTTGCTCTAGGCTTTGCCCTGCAAGCGCGCCTGCGGTTACTTGGCTGTAAAGCTTCTCTATATAACTTAAATAACGTGCAACATCAGCTTTATTACCCATATCGGCATGGCCGCCCACAAAGGTATTAAAGTCGTATTTTAATACCGCTTGGGTTGAATTAATCATACCTTGAATATCGTAGCTCCATAGTTTTTGCCATGGCATTCTGCCAATGACTATCCAATCGACTACAAATAATGTTTTTTGCTTTTCGAACAGCATACTTACCGAGCCTCGGCCATCGTTAGGGCCGTGGTAGTTAAGTTTTAAGGTTGAGCCGCCAAGGCTAAGTATTAGTTCATCATCAAAAGTAAGGTTAGGTATAACCGTTTTTATTTTCGTGTTTTTAATATCTTGCGCGGTAAGTTTGTGCGCAACAAAGGTTGTGTACGGGCTTTTAAATACCTCTGCGCCGTAAATATGGTCGCTGTGATTATGGCTGTATACAACGTATTTAACGGGTACGTTAAAGCGGGTTTTAATTTGCTCCTTTAACCACGTGGCAGCTTTTTTATTAAGTGGGTCGGTAACTATTGCACCTTGTGGGGTGATTAAAAATACCGAGCGGTGTCTGTCGTCAATAAAGCGGTGGAGGCCATCGCCTAAATCTTCAATTTCGTAACTTTGCGCCATAAAACCTGTAAATAGTAGGCTGGTGGCAAGTAGTGTTTGTATTAAGCGAAGCATGCACAATCCTGTTTAATGTTCTAAGGGTCTGTTGACCTTTGCGGATTAAAATTTGTTCAAACTAGGGGCTATTTAATCGCGGCGCGAGGTTTGTAACCTAGTGGGCTAAGTAAAAGCCGAGCAAAGCTTCCGCGTCCTGCTCACGCCCTTTACCTACATCCATGTAGGCAACAAAGAGTAAATAGCCCCTAGGAAGAACCTTTTGGGCAGCGCCTGTTTGGCATTAATGCTACGTTATCGCCTATTTGTGGGGAACAACCACACTATATAGGCTCTGCCTTGCCTAAATACCAAACAGACAGCTGCAAATTTAACCTTAAAAGATCAACAGACCCTAGCATTAAGTAAGAAAGTGCTAATGAGTATAAAATTTCAGTCAAAGTAAAAGCCATTTTATTTTAAATATAAAATGGCTTTGTTAGGTTGGATTTAACGCAGGGTGAGCTGCTGGTTTATTTCTTCAAAAATACCGGCGTCGTCTATGGTTGAAGGAATTTGTAGTTCGTCGCCATCGACCAGTTGACGTAAATTTTTGCGTAGTATTTTACCTGAACGAGTTTTTGGTAAACGCTCTACGCTTACTATCGTTTTAAGGCACGCTATAGCGCCTATTTGGTTGCGTACTGTTTGCACAAGCTCTTGCTCTACATCGGTAGGGGAGCCGGTAAAGTCGTTTTTAAGTACGATCATGGCCATCGGTAATTGGCCTTTTAGTGTATCGGTAACCCCAAACACCGCGCACTCTGCAACGGCTGGGTGGGATGCGACTATTTCTTCCATTTCGCCGGTTGAAAGCCTATGGCCTGCTACGTTTATAACATCGTCTGTGCGGCCCATTATAAATAGGTAACCATCGTCATCTATGTAACCACCATCGCCGGAAAGATAATACCCCGGGTACTGAGTTAAATAACCGGTTTTAAAGCGCGCTGTGTTTTGCCAAATGGTGGGTAAGCAACCTGGCGGCAGCGGCAATTTTATAGCCACCACGCCTTGCTCGTTTGGTGCGCATTGCTCGCCTTGAATATTTAATATTTGCACATCAAACCCAGGGGTTGGCACGGTGGAGCTACCTGGTTTTGTTACTAATTCTTCTATGCCTACGGGGTTACAGGCAATGGCCCAGCCGGTTTCTGTTTGCCACCAGTGATCGAGTATTGGCAGGTTGGTTTTTTCTTTTAGCCAGTTGTACGTTGGCGGGTCGAGCCGCTCGCCAGCTAAAAATAGTCGTTTTAAACTACTGGTGTTGTACTGCTTAAAGCCCTCTGCATTTGGGTCTTCTTTTTTGATGGCTCTAAACGCAGTGGGCGCTGTAAATAATGCATTTACTTGGTACTGCTCTACTACTCGCCAAAATGCACTGGCATCAGGTGTGCGAACTGGTTTGCCTTCAAATAATACTGTTGTACAGCGATAAATTAGCGGGGCATACACTATGTAGGAGTGCCCAACGACCCAGCCTATATCTGAGGCAGCCCAAAACACCTCGCCGGGCTGCATGCCGTAAACGGTTTCCATGCTGTAGTGCATAGCAACACCATGGCCGCCGTTTTCACGTACTACGCCTTTAGGCGTGCCTGTGGTGCCTGAGGTATATAAAATATAAAGAGGATCACGCCCACTTACAGGTACTGGCTCTACTGCAGTGGCTGTTTGCATTGCCTCATCCCAGTTAATATCTCTTGAGGGGATAAGCGTGGCAGCTACTTGTTCGCGCTGGTAAATAACGCAGTGATCTATTTTATGATTGGCAAGATCTATGGCGTGATCAATCAGCGGTTTATATTCTATTACGCTATCTACCTCTACACCGCACGAAGCGCTCAGTATGAGTTTAGGTTTAGCATCGTCTATACGTACGGCGAGTTCATGCGCTGCAAAGCCACCAAATACCACAGAGTGTATAGCGCCTAATCTGGCGCAGGCCAGCATGCCTATTACAGCTTGGGGGATCATGGGCATATAAATAACAACGCGGTCGCCTTTACTAACGCCTAACGATTGCATTACACCGGCAAATTTAGCTACCTCTTGCTGTAACTGGTAGTAGCTATACTTCTGCTGCGTGTTGGTAACGGGGGAGTCGTAAATAAGCGCGGTTTGCTCGCCAAAACCGGCAATAACGTGTTGGTCGAGCGCTAAAAAACTGGTGTTTAGTTGGCCATCATCAAACCAATGGTAAAGGCCGTCAGTGTCTTGTGTGTAGGCGTGTTCAGGATTTTTATACCAAGGTAGGCGCTTTGCTTGCTCAAGCCAAAATTGTGCTGGGTTTTGTTTAAAGCTTTCGTATTGTTGTTTATATGGGCCTAACATAATGGGCTCCTAATACTAAATGTGTGTGAGAGACCTTACAAAAGGTAGGCTTTTTTTTAACCGATAGGTATTCGACTATGGTCGGCTAAAAGTTAAACAACACGTTGGGTTTTAAAATACAAAATTGACAATACAAAGCGTGTGGCTCAGCATGGCGAGCAATTAAAATAAGAGAAAACGCAATATGAGTAACGTAGTAAGAGTAGGGGTTGCGGTTATTATAATGCGCCAAAACACTATTTTATTAGGTGAGCGAATAGGGTCGCATGGTGCAAATACATGGGCAACGCCTGGTGGACATTTAGAATTTGGTGAAAGTGTTGAGCAGTGCGCAATACGCGAGGTATTTGAGGAAACAGGGCTAAATGTGAGTAAAATTACTAAGCTTGATTTTACTAACGATATTTTTAGTGCTGAGAATAAACACTACATTACTTTATACGTAAAAGCCGATTACGAGGGCGGCGAGCCTGTGCTAAACGAGCCAAATAAATGTATGCAGTGGCGCTGGTGCGACATTAATAATTTACCATCGCCACTGTTTACATCACTTAAAAACTACTTAACTACAACAACGCTTACGGTTTAGTTGATGGGCTTAATACTAATTTTTTAAAGCTCACTTGGGCGTAATCACCATTTTGCTTGTCGGTGGCCCAATCGCCAGTGCCTAAACAGCCTGGGTACCAAATGCCTTTAGCGCTTTTGGTGCTACATTGGTTATAAGCACCCGCTTTAAAGTAATGCCAATCGGCAGCATAGCCATTAGGGTGATCTTTTTCATCTACCTTGCCATAGGCATCTACGTTATTGCCTAAGTTAATTGCGTAGTTAACGTCTTTTTTGCCTTGGGCGCTAAAGGTTAAGTACATCATGTTTTTATGCACGTTTACTGTGTAACTAAAGTCTTCGCCAAGCGCTATGCCTGTCGCACCGGGATCGTCCGAGTTTTCCCAGGTATTACCCCACACAGGGTATGTAATGTCGGTTCGGTTAGGATCTTTTTTTGGTAAGTTACGTTCGTAATTCCAAAAAACAGATCCGGTTTTATGGCCAGGCCATTTTTTATAATAAATTTTAAGTGGTTCGTTACCCCAGCCAAAACCCAGTTTAGTATCTATTAAGGCCTGATCTTTACCTGCGTGAATTTGCCCTACCACCACAGAATAAGCGGCTTTTTTATTAGGGTCGTTAGCGCGTAGTGCAACATGATCCACCTTTAGGGTGGCTTCCATTTTTCCGCCTACCGAGCCAAAACGCTCCGATAGCGGGTGTACAGCTAGGGCAAAGTTATTCTTTGAATTTTTAGTTTTTATTTTGGTATTGGTGCCGCGGATCATTTGTCTTAGTTCACTGCGGGTATTGGTTGAATTTGCACTGGTAAGCGCTTTGTTTGGCGAGGTAAATACCATATAACCTTGATCATCAAGGTAGAAAAAATCAGGGTGCGCGTAGGTTTGGATCTCTTCTACGTCTACGGTATCTATTTTTCCATCGTTATTGAGATCTACAGGTACGTTTATTTTCCATTGCGATAAATCAAATTTTGACGCAGGTACTGCGACATTACTATCAACAGGTGTACTTGTGCTGGCACAGCCCATAAATAGCAAAGGGGTAACAGCAGCCAGTGCTGTGAGTTTAAAAGTAGATGTTAGATTTTTCATTGTTGTCTCTGTGTGATGATATTAAAAATGAGCGATATTAACTTCGCTTAACTTTAATCTAACATACCAATTTAAAATATCAACATTACCAATTTTTTGTTTTTGTAGTTTTTATAGTGCCTTTTTGGTTATACCAAAGTGGTTTTTTTGTTGTTGTTGTTTTTTGCGTTTTTTATTTAGGTGTTTGCGCTGCGCTTTTTTTACATGCTTAACTATCCACTTTGTCATAAGAGGCATAAGTTCTGGCGCAAAGTTATGGCCCATCCCAGGGACTACTCTTAGTTTGGCTTTTTTTATAAGGCTTGCCGTTTTTTTGCCTGCACTTACGGGTATTACCACATCGTCGCTGCCGTGAATTACTAAAGTAGGCGTTTTAATTTTACGAATTAAATGTTGCCTGTCTTTACTCGCGGCCATAGCAATAAGCTGGCGTTTGTAGCCACTTGGATTATGCGAGCGCTCTACAATTTGCGTTGCATGATGGCGAAGTGCGTCTTCTGATTGAGGGTAAGCGGGGCTGCCAATAAGTTGGTTAAGTTTAATGTTGTAGTTTATTGCCTCATCACGGCTGGATGTTTTGGGCTTTAATTTGGCAAGCTTTATAAATACGCCAATGCTTTTGGCACTCAGCCTTGGCAGGCTAGAGCTTGACATAATAGTGGTTAAACTTAGCACCTTTTTTTTATGTTGAGCTGCAATTAGTTGAGCAATCATACCGCCCATAGAAGCACCTACAAAATGCGCTTTTTTTATTTTAAGCGCCGCCATAAGCGCTAATACATCGTTTGCCATATCATCAAGTAAATAGGGCGTTTGCGTGCGTATGGGCAGGCGTTTACTTAACCACGATTTAAATAAACTCGGGCTAGGGTGATGCTCTAAATGGGTAGATAGGCCAGTGTCGCGGTTATCAAAACGTATAACTCTAAAGCCTTTTTTTACTAAGGTGTAGTAAAGCGAGTCCGGCCACACGGTCATTTGTGCGCCTAAACCCATAATAAGTATGATTGCGGGGGCTTTTTTATCGCCTTCGTCTTGGTAACTGAGTTTTATACCCTGAGGTGTTTTAATTGTTCGCATAGCCAACTAGCAGTGTTTGCGTTGCTAAAATTATAGACCCTGTTTATTACAACTTGTTGGCAGTAGCCGGAAGCGGTAGTTGCCACTTGGTTAAAATAGCCTGATATTCGCCGTTTTCTTTTAGCGTGTTAAGTGCATGGCTAATAGCGCTTGCGGTGTGTTTATCTACGGTTTTGTTGGCACTAAAATATAATTTTGAAGGGTAGTCGGTTAAATGAATTCGCTTAGTTATTAAATTGGGATTTAGGCCTGAGTGCTTTAGCTCGTTATTTAATGTAAGTGTATTGGTTAGTACAAAGTCGATGCGTTTTTTATAAAGCATTTGCCACAGTTGCTGATAGTAGCTTACAAGAACTAGGTTTTTGTCTTCGGTAAAACCGGCGTTTTTTAAATAGGTGGCACTTGAATAGCCACGTATTGTGGCCACTTGGTAAAATTTTGCGTGATTAAGGTGGGTAACTTCATCAGTACGGTTTTTTAAGCTAACTAAATAAGCATCGGCAAAGTATGATTCACCGAGCCAGGTGTATTGCCTTGCTCTAATGGGGGTTTTTAAAAGAGACAACGCAATTGCATTTGGGTTGTTTTTAAGCATTGTAAAAATACGCGCCATAGGAATTATTTCAAACTTGGCGGATAGCTTTGTGTGCTTAATGGTGGCTTTGGCTAAATCGACTAATGCGCCGTCGGGTTCGTTATTTTCATTTATAAAATGATAAGGTGGGAGATCTTCTGCTACAAAGGTAATGGTCTGTGCGTTGCACATGGCGCTATAAAGCATAAACACACAAATACTTAATACTACACGCACAAATTTAACCCACATTTTTAATTATTATGCGCTCTAGTTTAAAGAGTGTTGATTAAAAGGTATACCATAAATGTTTATTTAATGTGAATAACACTGCGGTTCATTTACGTTTTAAAAATTGTGTGGGTGTGCAATGGTGCCATCGTAAAAAAGCACGATTAAACGAGCTCTGATCTTTAAAGCCTAACAGGTTAGCTAGTTCGCTAAGTGGCAGCGTGCCAATTAACGTGTGGGAGCGGTTTTTTCTTTCTTGTTCGAGCAATTGCGCAAAGGTTACATGTTGTTTTTTTAAATGTCGCTGTAGCGTGCGCGGTGTTACGTTTAGTGCGCTTGCAACTGCAATAAGCTGGCAATTTTGTAATGTTGTTTTTGCAATAAGTAGCTGTTTAACTTTTTCTGTTAAGTACTGCTGACTTTTAAAACGCGATAGCTGCTGTTGTGAAAGCTGCTTAAATGTAGCATTTACAATGGCGTTGTCGGTTTTAAAGGTAAGGTTTAAATAACTGCTCGGAAAATTTATTTGGTTATGCGCTGCGCCGCTTATAACGGGGCATTTAAACCAGGCCTCTAACTGTTGTGTGTGCCTTTTAGGCCAATTATGTATAAAGCTGATACTGCTTGGGCAAAGCGATGCGTTTATTAACTGGCGAATAACGCTTACCCACGCAGTCATGTTTCGTAATACTACTTGTTCATTACAATGAGGATGAGCATGCCAGCGCACCGTAGCGGTGTCTGCAACTTGCAAAAACTGCGCTTTACCAATATCTGCCACTAAGCTGTCGTAATTTAACAGTGCCTTTATAGCGCTACTTAGGGTATCGCTCGATTCTATTAAATAGCCCAATATACCGTAATCTGCGGGGCGAATGTGCATACCTAAAGTAAAACCAAACAGCGGATCGTTTAGCGCTTTTTGGCCATACACAAGCAGCGCATTGTAACTTTGTAAACTAATACGGGGTGCTAATTGCTGACTATGCTGGCGACTAAATTCAGTAAACCCGATTGCCTTAAGAGCCGTATTAGAATCAATACCTTGGGTTTGCAAGTAATCTAAAATGCTCGAAAAGTAATGATCAGCCAGTGTATGCATTTGTCGTCTAAAGCTAAAAAATGGTCGTGTATGAGCAAGCTTGCCATGTTCAATTTTTATATGCTAGTTACATGAGTAATTATCTTCGCTGTAAACAATGATCTTTATATCAATAAAACAAACGCTTAATGCAGATCCTTTGCAAATAATAACCATCTTGTTGGATCATCAGCAGTTAGATCGTTTTTTTAATGCCAAGTTTGAGCTAATAACAACAGCAAATAGCGGTGAGCTAAAAGGCGGTAAAGGCGCTATTAGGCAAGTGAAAATGGCAAATGCCACGTTTAATGAGCGTATAATAATGGCTAACCCCAGCCACATTTGCTACCAAATAGTAGGTAATAAGCCTGTGGCAAACCATCAAGGTGATATTTATTTAGTTGCTAATACAGGGGCTAAAAGTATCACTACCGAGCTTAATTATTGTATACGCTGCAAAGCGCCGTGGTGGCTGCCAAATGCTTTGCTAAAACACCTAATTAGTAAAGATATAACCCATGCATTAAATAAACTGCAGCATTACTTTATGGCGGGCAAAGTATGAACTCAGAAATTATTTTACTTGCCCTAAGCCCTGTGTTTTTAGTGTTTGTATGCTTTGAATTTGTAAAATTTAAGCGCTATTACAATATAAAAGACAGCCTAGCAAACACCGTTTTAGCCTTGTTGCACCAAGGCGCAGATGCAATGGCACTGCTGCTACTTATGCCATTTTTTTACATGCTTTACGAGTACCGCTTATTTGATATAAAGCTAAGTGTATTAAGCGTTGCTTTTGCATTTTTACTGCAAGATTTTTTGTACTATTGGTTTCATCGTGCGTCGCATCATATTCATTGGTTGTGGGCTGCGCATGTGGTGCACCACAGCTCCACTAAAATGAATTTTACCACTGCGTTTAGGCAAAGCATAATGTACCCAGTAGCCGGCATGTGGGTATTTTGGCTACCTATGATACTACTAGGCTTTGACCCTTTAACCGTATTTAGCGTAGTGGCACTTAATTTGGCATATCAATTTTTTGTGCACACGCAAATAGTGGCTAAGTTAGGTTGGTTTGAAAGCGTATTTAATACGCCATCGCACCACAGGGTTCATCATGCAATTAATAAACGCTACCTTGATAAAAATTTTGCCGGAGTGCTTATTATTTGGGATAAGTTATTTGGCACCTTTGTAGAAGAAGACAAAAATCAGCCCTGTAAATACGGCATAGTAGGGCAGCTAAATAGCAATAACCCACTAATAATAACGTTTCATCAGTGGGCTCATTTATTAAAAAGTACCTATACGGCGAAAGGATTAAAAGCTAAATGCAAAGTGCTATTTGGCTACCCAACCAGTAGCGTTAAAGTTAAAAACGAGTGATTTAGCCAAGTGGCTTTTTACTTCTTGGCGCTCCGAGTAAAATAAACATGTGGCAAATACAAATAGATAAAAACGCACTCACACCTAAGGCACCGCCATAACCATCAAGCTTTGGTACTAGGTATTCAAATAAAAACGAAAATAAAATAGATGAGCTGGCAACGGTATAAATACCAAATCGGTGTGGGGCGCTCATGCCTATAAATGTGCCGCCAAAAAACACGACTGAGTATAAGTCGGGGTTTAGGTTTAAAGCACTTAATAGTAAATAAGCAATAATAGAAAGCGAGGCCGATGCGCGTATGCCGTCAAAACGATTATGTTTGGCTAAGTAAAACGTTAAAAACGCACCTAATAAGGCTATAAATGGGTATTCTAAATTCATAAAACCATTCCTTTGGCCAACATAAATAAAGCCACGCTTGCAAAGGCAACACTGCCAAGCTTACCGCCAAATCCGGTAAACATATTTATGGTAAGCACATATAAACTGGCGCCAATAACAGAAATTATGGCTATTTCCCAATAACTTGTAATTAAGTGTGTAGAGCACATACCGGCAAAACTACCTGCGTAAATAGCCGCATAGGGATGGTTTTTAAACCGAGCAGGAAAAGGAATAAACGAGCCAATTAGCCCTGTAAGTGCCGCCGAAATAACTAAAGGCAATGCAAAAGTTGTGTGCATGGCAAAGCAGGCTACAAAGCCTAAAAAGAAGGTTATAAACTTTAAAAATAAGAATTTAATCATAGCAGCGCATTTTAAACTAATCCTTTTACGCTTTCTAACTATCTCTAATAAATAAAATGTGGGTGTTAGCGTTAAATGTTATTAAGGCTACTTTTTAAGCTGGATTGGTATTAACTATGCTTATTTGTGGCTGTTAATGTTTCATAAATTATATTTTATGTATAATAGAGGTTATTAATATACAAATTTAAAAGATTAAAGGTAATTTATGTCTAACTGTTTGCACTTGGCTATACCCGCTGGCGATTTAAAAGTAGCGAAAACGTTTTACTGTGATGTGCTTGGCTGTAAAACAGGGAACAGCGAAGAAGGGCGCTGGGTAGACATAGACTTTTGGGGGAATGAACTCACATTACACCAAAGCGAAGAGCGCTTACCCACTGTTCGCCACGATGTAGATATGGGCGCAGTGGCGGTACCGCATTTTGGTATTCATTTATCTGAAGATGAATTTAACGGTTTAAAAAAACGTATAGAAGATGCGGGGCTTGAATACCTAGATAAACCGTATCGCCGTTTTGTTGGTGATGAGTTTGAACAAGAAACCTTTTTTATTGAAGATCCAAACGGCAACGTGCTTGAAATGAAAACCATGGTAAACCCTGAGGTTTTATTTAAAAAAGCGTAAGCAATATTTATTAAAGAATAGGCCACTTTTGTAGTGGCCTTTTTTGTACCTATAGATGAAAATAATTACACCGTATGAGTGATATTTATTCACTCTACACTACGGAATTTTAAACGTAGACTAACGCGCAACTCTCATACTTTATAGTTATTTATGTTGCTGTTAAAACTCACCATTGCGCCATTACTTTTATTATTTATTCACTTTGCTCAAAAACGCTTTGGCAGTTTTGTGAGCGGTATTATTCCGGGCTTGCCTATTACATCGGGCCCTATTTCGTATTTTATTGCGCTTGAGCAAGGTAAGTTATTTGCCAGTAACTCGGCTGTGGCGTCGTTGTATGGCATGAGCGGTATAGGCTTATTTTGTTTTTGTTATGCTGCCATGCTTGCAAAATATGGGGTGGTTAAAGCGCTGTTTGCGGCATTAACACTATGGTGCGCTTTTAGTGCATTTACCTTGTTATTGCCGGTTAATATTGCCTTTGCATCGGTGCTCTCGCTTAGTACTTTATTGGTGCTTGCGCTGGCATCGAGTAAGTTAAAATTTGCGCCCGATGCCAAACCTTTTACCGCTGCGTGGGAGCTGCCGCTAAAAATGTTATTGGTCAGCTGCTTTATTATGTTAGTTACGTTTATATCGGCAAAAATAGGGTCAATGTGGAGCGGGTTACTTTCTACTTTTCCGGTAATTTTGGCGGTTATGGGCAGTATTGCGCATGCAAGTGATAAAAAATACTCGGCGTATAAGGTGCTTAACGGCGGCATTATTGGCTCGTTAGGGGGCTGTGTGTTTTTTGCTGTGATTGCGCTCGCGCTTAAGTTTGAATTTGTGATTTGGCAGGTATATGCAGCGGCTGCAGTGTGCTCAACTTTATTTACCATTATTATGAGCCACTATGTAAACCGTAAACAATTTTCCAAGCCGGCTACGGTTTAATAGCAATAAGCAGTATTGCTTAAATTTAGCCATCTACTAACGTGAGCGGTTTAACCTTTCGTTGTATTTTTTCGTGGTACATGGCGGTGTCGCCCGCTTTTAAAATTTCATCAATAGAGTGGGGCGGTTCACTAAATACGGTAGTACCCATACTCGCTTTAATGGCTATAGGGTCGTTGTTGTGATTTATTGTGAGCCTATTTAAGGCGGTTTTTAAATGATGAGTTTTAGGATTTACCTGCGCATTAGTATAAAAATGTGCAAGCACTACAAATTCATCACCGCCTAAGCGCCCTACAGCATCGCTGCTGCGAACACTGCTTTTTAAGCAACGGGCAACGTTGCATAAAGCGTCATCGCCTACAGCATGGCCGTAGCTGTCGTTTATTTGTTTAAAGTCGTCTAAATCTATATACATCAAGCATAATACGCCGCCTTTTTTGGCGTGCATATTGATAAGCGCGGATGATTTTTTAGCCCAGCCCCTGCGGTTTAAAATACCACAAAGGGGGTCGTAGTCTGCTTCGGTTTCGGCGCGCTTTTGTGCAATTCGCATTCGGCTTATACGCCTTGAAACCGCAACAGCTAATAAAAATGATTCAACCGCAAACGCTAACACAAACCCATAACGCTGCATAAACGGGCTTTGGTTAATAAGCAGCACCCTAAAAATCATACTTACTAATACAAAGCTAAGCGCTACAAATACGAGTGTTGCCTCGCGTACACCTTTGAGGGCTTGCATTGCTGCTAAAGTAAAAATAACAGCCACAATAAACAGCGAAGAATAAGCCATTATATGCCCTGCTATTGTCCAAAATAACAGGTCGGTAACGAGCATTTTAAGTACCGCGCATAGCATTACAGTACAGGCCAATGTTTTGAGCAGCTTAGTTAATTTAGGCCAGCGTTTATTAGTCTCGAGTAACGCAAGCATAAACCACGTGGCACTTAGTACGGTTAAGCCAATGCTAAGTAGGTATAAGTTAAAAATAACGCCAGATACATGCTGCGTTACAAATAAATACAGTTGCCCTTCTTGGAGTAAAATAAAGCTGCCAATACAAAAAATGTAAATGCTGTAGAGCTTAAATACACTTTCGTTAAGTCTATGTCCCATTATTAATACATAAAAAATAAGTGTAATGCACAACCCATAAAATGAGCCCATAATCAGCGAATGTTGCTGTGCTTTTTTAAAATAAATATGAGTTGGCTGCCATTTAAACCGCGGTGTGTAATTAAGCTTTGATTCTAATGTTATTGTGGCTGTAAAAGCCCCCGAGTCCATTAAGTAGGCTACTTGCCCTGCTTTTAAGGGCGCTTTTATAGTGTTGTTTTGCTGCCAAGTAAAGCTATCTAACCCCGGGCGTAAAAAGCTTAGTACGCCACCATTTTTAACAGAGCAACTTATTTGATATTGATTAACACCGCGTTGAGCAGTGAGTTCAGAAGGAGTATTTACCTTTAGCACTGAGGCAGGCGTGGGTGAGTTTAAGTGCTTTATTTTACATGTATCGGCAGCATGAGAATCAAAAGTAATAAATAACGTGAGCAAAGTAATGAAAACAAAAAAGAGCGCCCCCTTATTTTTAGGTGGGAAAAACGTCAATCTATTACCTTTATAGCTCATAAGCGGATCCAATTTTTACTACTTTTTTTATACTAGCAGAGCCGGACTATTTAGCTATTAGTTTACTGTTTAATAACGCTTAAAAGTGCGCTAGTAAACTAGCTCCTGAGGTGTTTATGCCCGCAAGTACAAAATAGGCGCAACTTAGTTAAGTAATTAAAAACACCATGTTGATAATTTGGCAATAATATTCGTATTAATTGTTTTAAATGATGATAGTAAACTGTACTCATTGGTTACTAGCCTTATTAACAATAAAACTGGATCACACTATGAAATACTTACACTCATTATTAAGCTCTAACGCAGGCATGGCAGCACTTATTTTACGTGTACCCGTTGGTTTAATTTTAGCAGCGCACGGCGCACAAAAATTATTTGCTTGGTTTGGCGGCTACGGCCTTGAAGGCACAGGGCAGTGGATGGCAAGCATTGGCCTTGAGCCTGGCTATTGGCTTGCAATGATGGCAGGCAGCGCTGAATTTTTTGGCGGCATTGCCTTAGCCATTGGTTTATTAACGCGCCCAGCAGCTGTAGTTACGGCGTTTACTATGCTGATTGCGATATTTAGCGTGCACATTAGTCATGGTTTATTTGTAGCAAACAACGGCTATGAGTTCGCACTTACCTTGTTAGTTGCAACGGGTGCACTGGCTATACAAGGGGCAGGTAGCTTATCGGTTGATAACGTAATTGCTAAAAAGTTAGCGAATAAATCGCTGCCTCAGTAGTAATAAATAACAATTCGGTGTTAAAAAAATAGCGGCTAAATTAGCCGCTATTTTTGTATGGATTAAGCGCTGTTTTATTTAGCACTAAATTTTAAAGAGTAGTTGTATTGCTTTTGCTCTAGTAAATACTCTTTATGGGTACTTGGGCTCCACGAGTCATCGCCGCCAACCCCCATATGTTGATGGTCAATATGTACATGTAAGCAATCATCAGCGACTAGCTCATTAGTGTGTTTTGCTTGCGTTAACATGCTTTGTGAGTACTCGCTGGCGGCAAATAAAAACGCACCAGTCACGTTTAAGTTATTAATGCTTAGTAACTGGCAATCACTACGTACGCCATTATCGGTTGGGAATATATACGGTGTATGTAGCTCATTATATTGTGCGCTGTAATACCCTAAGCGCGCAGCCGCTTTACGATCTGGGTAGTTTTCAAATGGGCCTAAACCAAGCCAATTTACTTGTGTATCGCTTGGTTTATTAAGCGTTGTGCTTAACCCTATGCGTGGCATGGGTGGGAGAGTATCGTTTAGTTGTACATCAACATTTAAGCTAATTTCACCGGTATTATTAAGTGTATAAAGCCAAGTTGTTTTTGCTTGTACTGCGCCATCAAATTCATAACTAAATACACAGGTAATACGTATATCTAAGGTTGATTGCACTACTTCAAACGAGCGACATGTACGCTGCCACTGCCCAATACCCGCTCTTAACCAGCGTGCTTCCCATGCGTTAGGGTCTAGGTTGTCTACTTCGCTTACGCCTATGTCGTTATCAAGCGGGGCGCGGTAAAAATTATCAACCAATGGGCTTTTAATAACTTGGGTTTGATTGTGCAGCCATTGCTCAATAAGGCCTGATTGGCTATTAAACACAAGTTTAAAGGTATCGCCTTCAATGCTTAGCTGTGTGTTGGTTTCGCTAATATTTAGTGCGCCGGGCGTTGAGGCGTTTGTTAACGCAGGCGAAAATGCATCAGCGCTTAAACTTTGGCTATTTATAAGCTTAAATTGCTCGGTGTTTAATACATGCTCGGCACTTGCAAAGCTTGAGTCGTTAATCAGTGCAACATCTAAATTAAGGTGATATTGCGCACCTGCTTTAAACACCGT
This sequence comes from Pseudoalteromonas sp. 2CM41L, assembly GCF_023161905.1. Classification (NCBI taxonomy): domain Bacteria; kingdom Pseudomonadati; phylum Pseudomonadota; class Gammaproteobacteria; order Alteromonadales; family Pseudoalteromonadaceae; genus Pseudoalteromonas; species Pseudoalteromonas sp. 2CM41L. The sequence goes on along the minus strand of NZ_JALNTN010000006.1, from coordinate 18,468 downwards.
TTTTGAATTAATAGTTAGCGTTTTCGTACTTTGCGGAGCAATATTAATAACTTGCTCGCCTTGCTCTACACATTGGCCATTTTCTATTAACTGCCAAACCAGTTTTTCGTTATCGGTTGCTCTAAATACATAATCGCTAAATACATCAACGGTGTATTGGTTTTGAGTTTGCTTTTGCAGCGTAAATTGTAAATGTTGCTGGCTGTATTTAGCTTCAAACAGGCTTGGGTGCGGTGTACGGTCTGGAAATAATAAGCCGTTTATACAAAATTGGCGGTCGTTTAGCTCATCACCAAAGTCGCCACCGTAAGCCCAGTAATGCTTGCCGTTTTTATCTGTTTTAGATAAACCTTGGTCTACCCAATCCCAAATAAAGCCGCCTTGCAAACGCGGATATTCTCTAAATGCTTGCCAGTAATCGTCAAAGCTACCTAGGCTGTTACCCATTGCATGGGCGTATTCACATAAAATAAGTGGACGCGTTTCACCCGGTAGGCTTAACCACTTTTTAATAGAGTATTTAGGTACGGCGTCGTCGGCAACATGGGTATCTACACGGGCATACATAGGGCAAATAATATCGGTTGCGGTGGTATTTGCGCCGCCACCTTCGTATTGCACTGGGCGCGATGGGTCAAAGCTTTTAGACCAGCCGTACATCGCATCGTGGTTGGCACCGTGCCCGCATTCGTTACCCAGTGACCAAATAATAATAGAGGGGTGGTTTTTATCGCGCTCAACCATTTGCGTATAGCGCGACATAAATGCGCCAGCCCACTGCGGATCGCTTGCAAGCCTACCCATAGGAAACATACCGTGAGTTTCTATATTGGCTTCGTCTACTACGTATAAACCTAGCTCGTCACACAACTCGTAAAAACGAGGGTGGTTAGGGTAGTGAGCGGTACGTACAGCATTAAAGTTATTTTGCTTCATCAGCTTAATATCTTCAATCATGTCGGCAGTACTCACCGTGTGGCCGTTTTCGGGGTGGTGTTCGTGGCGGTTAACACCGCGAATAAGTAGCGGTTTGCCGTTTAAGCAAAGCTGCCCGTTAAGCATTTCTACTTTTCTAAAGCCAATGTTGTAGGCTTCTACATCTACAGTGTTGCCTTGCTCATCTAACAGGCTTACAACACAGCGGTATAAGGTCGGGGTTTCAGCGGTCCACTTTTTAGGGTTTTGTATATCAATTGTTTGAAAAACCACATCGCTCCAACCGCCTTTTTCATCAACGCGTTTATTGTTAGTGCTTTGTATGTGTGGCTCACACAGTGCTTGTTCACCATCAAAAACCTGTACGGCTACCTGGTAGTTATTTGGCGCATCTATTGCGGTTTTTATATGTAGCGCTGCATCGCGGTAGCATGCGTCTAAATCGGGGGTTATAAATACATCGCGTATTTGGTGTTGTGGTTTAGTAAGTAAATTAACATCGCGGAATATACCGCTTAGCCACCACATGTCTTGATCTTCTAGGTAACTGCCATCGCTCCAGCGAATAACCATAACCGCAATCCGATTAGTACCTGCAACTAACAGCTCGCTTAAATCAAATTCGCTTGGTAAGCGGCTATCTTGCGAGTAGCCCACCCATTGACCGTTACACCAAAGGTGAAACGCCGAGTTTACGCCTTCAAAAATAATATGGTTTCGCTGAGCTAATTGCTCCGCCGTAATAGTAAACTCAGTGCGGTAGCAACCTGTTGGGTTATCGCTTGGTACAAATGGCGGGTTTACTGCAAAGGGGTATTTAACATTACAGTAAATAGGTTTATCAAAGCCGTGTAGTTGCCAGTTAGAAGGCACTGGAATACTTTGCCAGTCGCTGGCGAGTGCCTCACTTAGTAATGATTCATCAACCGCTTCGGGCTTATCAAATAATTTAAAATCCCACTGGCCGTTTAAACTTTGTTTTTGTGATTGCGTGTTTGTACGGGCATGGTCAACGCTTTTAAAACCATTAAGTGGGCTGTGCGCTTTTACTTGATTAACTTGCACCGAAATTGGGTTTTCCCAATCGCGGCGGTTAATTATGTGCTGTAGTGAGTTCATTCGTGTCCTATTGCATGTGTGGCAATTATAGTGGCTTAAATATAGCTAAAATAATGCGTTGCGGTTATGCTTAAAGCTCTCTTTTATTTATCCAAAACTATCATTTTAAATTATGCACAACACCATTGTAGATGTACTCGATATTGGCCCAGAGTGTACAGAGCGGTTTATTGATTTAAACACGCTTTCGCAAATGCCAAGCCTTGAAATAGAGCTGGCAGGTTGCTCAAATTTATTGGGTGATTATTGTGTTGCACGTACTAACCCGCTTGAACACACTCTGTTTTATACCTTGGCTGGCCAGGGCACGCTAAAAACCATTAATAACCAATATACACTTGCCGAAAATAGCTTAGCTATATTGCCTGCAAGGCAAAGTTTTGAGGTTAAAATAGCGAGCGAAAAATGGGATGTGATTTGGCTAAACCTTGCAAATACTAAGCGCTGGCAACATTTAAACTTAGCGCAGGCTAAAGTATTAACTAATCAGCAGTTAGCGCCATTACATTTAGCGATGGAGCTTTTATACAGCGAGGCAAACGCTACTTTGCGCGAAGGCGTAATGCCTATTTTAAGCCACTATTTAAACACTACGCTTCAAAGCGAGCCGCAAATAGGCTCACACAACAGATTAACCAGCTTGTTTTTAGAAGTAGAAGAGCGCCTGCAGTTTGATTGGACAATAGAGGCTATGTGCGAACAAGTACATTACTCAGCACCGCATTTACATAGGTTATGCCAAGCGCAATTTGGTAAAAGCCCAATGCAGCAGCTTATTTACTTACGTATTAAACGGGCTAAAAACTTGCTACTAAATACCCGCTGGCCGGTTGCCCATATTGCCGCTTATGTGGGGTACCCTAATATATTTAATTTTTCAAAACGGTTTAAAAAATCAGTGGGCGTGTCACCCACTGAGTTTAGAAAAATGAGCGTTTAAAAAATAGCTTGGTATAAAAAGCCTGCACCAATAGCCATAGTAATAATGACAAACAAAAAAGCGGCTATCATTTGGTTTTTAAAAATTGATTTAAGCAAAATAACTTCTGTTAAGCTTGCGCCCGCGCTGCCAATTATTAATGCCATTACCGAGCCAAGCGCCATGCCTTTTTTGACCAATGCGGCACTTAGCGGAATAACGGCTTCGGCTCTAATATAAAGTGGAATACCAATAATGGCTGCAATAGGAATGGCATACCACATACCATCGCCCGCATATTTAGCAATTAGCTCGGTAGGAATAAAGCCATAAATAAACGAGCCTATTGCTACCCCTAGCATTAAGTACGGAAACACCTGTTTAAAGTCTTTAAAGGTTGCATGCCACACTTTTACCCAGCGATTAGGCTGCGCTTTTTTAGTAGGCTCTATTGCTTTAGGTTCGCCGCAGCTTGTGGTTGCACAGCTTGGTTCAACTTCTTTAGGCTCACTACAGCTTGGTTTTGCGCAGCTACTAGTAGATTCTGTGCTGTAAGCTTCTGGTTTTACATACCTTTCAAAGCCTAGCTTTTCAAGGGTATAGCCTGCTACAACCGACACCACCATAGCCACTAAAAAGTAAAATAAAGCGACCTGCCAGCCAAAGGTAATTACAAATAACCCAATGATCACCGGGTTAAGTAGCGGGCTGCCAAATAAAAATACCATCATAGGGCCAAAGCCCGCTCTCGCTCTTAATAATCCTTTTAAAAACGGAATGGTTGAGCACGAACAAAATGGTGTAATAGCCCCCAATAAAGCAGCAACAATGTAGCCCTTACCGTTTTTTGAACTTAAAATAGATTGAATTTTTTCGGGTGTTATAAATAGCTGTAAAACACCCACTAAATAACTAATAACAATAAATAAAATAGTTAACTCTGTAGCTAAAAAGGCAAACATGCCTAACGCCTCTTTTGCCATTGCTAGCATTTCATTACTCATAACGCACTCCAAAGTACACAAGGTATAACTTACGTTAAGTAAGTTATATTTCGAATTTTATGGAAGTATATTGATGGGCAATAATATCGTCAATACTTTATTTCTAGATATATAGAAATAATTTTTATGCCCTTGTTTCTAAATGTTTTATTTTTTAACTTTTAAGGTAACTTGCTAATAAAGCTGTATTTAAAGATTCAAATTGTTATTATTTCTAATAATTTAGAAATTACGAGGTTGTAATGGAAATTATCGACGTTGCAAAAGCATTAAAAGAATTAGGCCATCCTACGCGTTTAACTATATATAAGCGTGTAGTTAAAGCAGGGCACACTGGAATTAGTGTTGGCAATATACAAGAAGAGCTAAGCATGGCGGGCTCTACACTTTCGCACCATATATCGGGCTTAGTTAATGCTGGGCTAATTAGCCAAAGGCGCGAAGGGCGCACGCTTTATTGCGTGGCTATGTACCAGCGCTTAGACGATGTAATTGGTTTTTTACAAAACGAATGTTGTGTAGACGAAGGGCAGTAAACTTTTATCAACGGTTTTGCGCGTTGTTTATTGACCTCAAGACGCGTGCGGGTTTAATATGCCGCTGTTCCTAGTTTGTAAAATAGGAACCTACTTTAAATTTAATTAGGTAATGGATGCGCTCAAACTACTTTTTAGTCGTGATACTTCTTGTGCTTGTACACAGCTTTATTAGCTGTGATGCTGCCGCGTATCATTTACAAGAAGAAGTCGATCATGCTTCGCACATTCAGTCTGTGGCCGATACAAACGATGAAGACGCGCAACCACCTACCGAAATTCATGCCCATCAACATTGCCACTGTGGTTACTACAGTACACTAAATCACTCTATAAACCCTGAAAAAAGCCAAGCAGCTCAGCCTGCTTGCTACAATGGTTTAAATTACCCACCAGATGTTCCGCCACCCAATTTTTATAGCTAGTTTTTAATTTTAAACACTTTGTATATAACTGCCTGCGCCTGTGCGCTACAAGGCTAGTTAAGTACATATTTAGGTTGCTTAATCGCGCTTGTTTTTAAAATAGGCATAGTGATTAAGCCAACTCTGTTTGTTAAAACGGATATGCTATATGAACAAAAAACTACTTATGCTGGTGGCGCTACTGTGTGCACTACCAACACTGAGCGCTTTGGCAAAAAGCGAGCCTCAAAACGTATTAACGCTAAAGCAGGCGCTTAAAAATACGGAGCAGCAAAACTTACAGCTTAAACGCTACCCGTACCATCAAAAAATATTAACCGCGCTTAAAAGCCAAGCCGCGCTTTCACCTAACCCTGAGCTTAGCTTTGAAGCTGAAAACTTTTTAGGAACTCATGGCTCTCATGCGTTTTCGGGGGCGCAGTACACGCTGGCTTTAAGCCAGTTAATTGAGCTTGGCGATAAACGCCAAAATCGTATTAATTACGCTACTGCAAATATAAAAGCGCAAACAATTGAGTATAAAAATACTCGGTTAGCACTTTTAGCAACCACCGCTGAGCGTTATTACCAAGTATTAAAATTTCAGGCGTTAATTGCACTAAACAGTGAGCGTAAAAACACTGTTAAGCAGGCACTCAACGCAATTGAAAAACGCGCTAAAGCCGGTGCGGTCTCAAGTGCTGATGTAACCCGCATGCGTTATGCATTAAGCCAAGTAGATTTAAACACGGCCATGCTACAAAGTGAATTTGAGCGCTCTCGCTTAGCACTCAATGAGCTTTGGCAAGAGGAGCAAGTGAGTGATTACTATGCGGGAGATTTATCAAAAATAGCTGCTATTAAAAGTGAAGCCGCGCTACTTGATATGGTAAATACAGCACCAGAATTTGCACTACTACAGCAGCAATACATGCAACAAACGGCTAATTTAGCACTGCAAAAATCAACGGGTCAAAGTGATTTAACCTTGGGTGGTGGTGTGCGATATAACCAGCAAACTGATGCCAGCTCGTTAGTGTTTTCGTTTTCAATGCCGCTGCAATTAAGTAACGCTAATGGCGGTAATATTGAGGCTGCGCAGCATCAGCTTACGCTACTTAATGAGCAACAAGGGCAATTACGTATACAGTTACGTAAGCAAATACGCACGCTCTATGCGTATTACCAAGGTAAAGCGGCGCAAGCACAGCTTTTAACACAGCAGGTTATTCCACAAGCGCAAACGCTCATAAAACAAAGTTTAAAAAGCTATCAACAAGGGCAAATATCGGTATTGCAATTACTCGACGCACAGCAAGCTTTATTTGATTCTAAACGCGCACTTATCATAACGCATAGCGAGCTATACCAAGTGCTCCTTACCCTTGAACGTTTAACTGGCCAACCTTTAATTGAGACTCATCAATCATGAATAAAACTCTTATCGCATTATTAATTACGCAATTACTTACACTCCCATTTTTAAGTAGCATGGCTATGGCATCTGATGACAATCACGAAGAAAGTCATGGTGACAGCCACGGACAAGGCCATAAAGACGAACACACACAAAAAGGCCCACACGGCGGCTTTTTACTAACCAATAACGCCCTTGATTTAGAGCTTAAATTAACCCAGTTTGCCGGTAATACCGAGCTGCGAATATATGGGTTTAAGAACGGTAAAGCCGTTGATATAAACCAGTTAGAGGTAACCATAAACGTGCAGCGTTTAGGTGAAGCGCCAAAGCTTATTCGCTTTAAAGCTGAAGATGACTACTTAGTAAGTACCGTGAGCGTAAACGAGCCGCATTCTTTTAAGCTTGATGTAATGGCTCGCTATAAAGGCGCTGAAATAAATTATCATTATGAGCAAGAAGAAGGGCGCACAACGCTAAGCGAGAAAGCAATTGAACGCGCTGGTATTAAAACTGACATTGCAAAAGCAGGTAGCGTTGAGCTAACCGATACTTTATTTGGTGTTATAGCACCCACTGCGCAGAGCACCGTTGAAGTAATGGCACCTTATACCGGCTTAGTTAACGATATTTTTGTAAGCATTGGTCAAAACGTTAAAAAAGGCGATAAGCTCGCCAGCATAACCAACCGCGAAACCCTACAAAATTACACCATAAAAAGCCCAATTACAGGCGTTATTACCGAGCAATATTTAAAGCGCGGTGAGCTTGCCAGTAGCGCTTTAATGCAAATAGTAAACCTTGAAACCGTATGGGTTGAGCTGTCGGCCTTTCCCGATAACATTGAAAAGCTCGCCATAGGGCAAAGTGCTACAGTGTATGACTTACATCATCATTTAAATGCCCAAGGTGAGGTGTTTTACATAGCCCCAATGATGAGTGGCGGGCATATTGCACGTGCGCGAATCGAGCTTAAAAACCCTGATGGCCATTGGCGACCTGGTATGCATGTTAATAGTGATATTAGCATTGCAAAAATAGATGCGGCTGTACGCGTTAAAGCGATTGCTGTTCAGGAATTTAATGGCAATCCTAGCGTGTTTATTAAAAGCGGCAATGTGTTTGAAGTACGCCCAGTAAAACTCGGTGCTAAAAACAGCGAATGGGTAGAAGTGCTCGAAGGGCTTTCGCCAACCAGTGAGTACGTAACTGAGAACAGTTATGTAATTAAAGCCGATATTTTAAAAAGCGGCGCAAGTCACTCTCACTAGGAGGCAACATGATTAACTGGATAGTTTCGTTTGCGGTTAAGCGCCGCATGATGGTGCTTGCGCTCACACTTTTATTTGCTGGGTTTGGCGTATACAACACACAAAATTTAGCCGTTGATGCCGTACCCGATATAACTAATGTGCAAGTGCAAATAAATACCAAAGCGCCGGGCTTTACCCCGCTTGAAGCCGAGCAGCGCATTACATATTTGATTGAAACTGCAATGGCGGGTATTCCTAAGCTTGATTACACCCGCTCAATTTCGCGTTATGGGCTTTCGCAAGTTACCGTTATTTTTAATGAAGGCACCGATATTTACTGGGCGCGCCAGCAAATATCAGAGCGCATTCAAAGTATTCGATCAGATTTACCTGCCAATATTGAACCAAACTTAGGGCCAATTGCCAGCGGATTAGGGGAGGTTTTTACTTATTCTGTGCATGCAAATAACGGTGCATTAAAAGATGATGGTACGCCATTTAATGCAGAAGATTTACGTACCCTGCAAGATTGGGTTATTCGCCCGCAGCTATTAAAAGTAAAAGGCGTTACCGAAATAAACAGCCAAGGGGGTTTTGAGCGCCAGTACCAAGTAGCGCCCATGCCTGAAAAGCTACTCGCTTATAAGCTCACGCTAAGCGATGTTATTACAGCACTTAAATTAAATAATAGTAACCAAGGTGCAGGGTTTATAGAGCGTTTTGACGGGCAATATTTAGTGCGCTCACCAGGGCAATTAAAAACCATTGATGATATAGCCAATACCGTGGTTGCTAAGCGCGATGATGCACCCGTTCGCATAAAAGATGTGGCGAACGTGCGTTTAGGCAAAGAGCTCAGAACCGGCGCCGCTACTTATAATGGTAAAGAAACCGTGCTTGGCACCGCCATGATGCTCATTGGTGAAAACAGCCGCGTAGTGGCAAAAGCCATGGCTGAAAAACTTAAAGATGTACAACTTAGCTTACCAGCTGGTGTAGTGGTTGAGCCCGTGTACGACAGAACAACCCTTGTTGATAAAACCATAGACACTGTAAAAACGAACCTGTTTGAAGGTGCGGTGTTGGTGGTTGTTATTTTACTGCTACTACTGGGTAACGTAACTGGCGCATTGATTACGGCCATGGTTATTCCGCTTAGTATGTTATTTGCCATTACCGGTATGGTAGGTAATAGAGTGTCGGGTAACTTAATGAGCTTAGGCGCAATCGATTTTGGTTTAATTGTTGATGGCGCAGTAATTGTGGTTGAAAACTGTTTAAGGCAACTTGGCCTTGCGCAGCATAAACATGGCAGGCTACTTACACTAAACGAGCGTTTAAATGTGGTAACCGCCGCCACTAAAGAAGTGTTCAGCCCAGCAGTATTTGGCATTTTAATTATTATGCTGGTGTATTTACCGCTGTTTGCACTAAGCGGGGTTGAAGGGAAAATGTTTCAGCCAATGGCATTTACCGTTGTAGCTGCACTAGTTGGCGCACTTATTTTTGCCGTTACCTTTGTACCTGCCGCTATTGCGGTATTTGTACGCGGTAAGGTGAGTGAAAGCGAAAATGCAGTTATGCGCGGTATTAAAAAAGGTTATAAACCGCTACTTGGCTTATCGCTAAAACTACCGTGGGTGATGGTATGTATTGCGGGTGTTTTAGTGATTGCACTTGGCTTTAAAGTTAAAAATATGGGCGCTGAGTTTTTACCGCAACTTGATGAGGGTGATATAGCCATGCATGCACTGCGTATTACCGGTACCGGTATTGAGCAATCGGTAAAAATGCAAAAAGAGCTAGAGCAAGCCATTTTAGCTAAGCCGGAGGTGGCAAAAGTATTTTCAAAAATTGGTACGCCCGATGTAGCAAACGATCCTATGCCACCTAACGTTGCCGACACCTTTTTAATGTTAAAACCTCGCGATCAATGGCCAAATCCTGCTTTACCTAAAGAAGAACTGGTTAAGCAAATTCGTCATTTAGTCAATGAAGTACCAGGTAACAACTATGAGTTTACCCAACCAATAGAAATGCGCTTTAACGAGCTAATTGCTGGCGTGCGCGCCGATGTGGCTGTGCGTATTTATGGCGATGATTTATCAACATTGAAAGAGTATGGCGAAAAAGCCACAGCCTTGGTACAAAATATTACTGGTGCAACCGACGTACGCCTTGAGCAAATGGAAGGCCTGCCTACGCTTTCGGTTACGCCGCTTCGCGACCACATGGCGCTGCTAGGTTTAACAGTAACCGATATACAGCAAAGTGTAAGTGCTGCTATAGGTGGTGTGCAAACTGGGTTAATTTATGAAGGCGATAAACGCTTTTCGTTATTAGTGCGTTTAGATGAGCGTTGGTCGAGCGATATAACACAGCTTGCGCGTTTGCCTGTAGCTGTGCCAAAAAGTGCTAATCCCGACCTTGCATTTGTACCGCTGGGCGAAGTTGCAAATATTAGTATTAATAAAGGACCTAATCAAATCAACCGCGAAAGCGGTAAGCGTAATGTTGTAGTAACTGCAAATGTAGAAGGGCGCGATTTAGCAAGCTTTGTAAGCGACGCGCAAGCCGCTTTATATTCGCAGCTTAATTTACCTAGTGGTTATTGGATTGAATATGGCGGCACGTTTGAGCAGTTAGAATCAGCAAGTAAGCGGCTATCGCTGGTGGTACCGGTTACTTTATTACTTATATTTGGCCTGCTTTATAGCGCGTTTAATTCACTGCGTGATTCGTTTATTATATTTAGTGGCGTACCACTTGCGCTTAGTGGTGGTGTGCTTGCGTTGCTTTTACGTGATATGCCGTTATCAATATCGGCAGGTGTGGGGTTTATCGCGCTAAGTGGTGTAGCGGTATTAAATGGTGTGGTTATGCTGTCGTTTATTAAACAGTTAAGAGCTGATGGGCTTAGTTTGATAGATGCAATACAAACCGGTGCGCTTTCGCGCTTGCGACCAGTACTTATGACGGCTTTAGTGGCGAGTTTAGGGTTTATTCCTATGGCGCTAAATACAGGCACCGGCGCTGAGCTACAAAGGCCGCTGGCAACGGTTGTGGTTGGCGGAATTATTTCATCAACTCTACTAACGCTATTAATATTACCTGCGCTTTATAAATTAGTGCATGCAAAATTTATTAGGCATCAAGCTGCTTAGCTAATTGCATCTTGTTAAGTAATGTAAAAAGCAGCTGTAATTACAGTTGCTTTTTTGTTGTTAGGTAAACATTGCAGATTAATTATATTGAAACAGGTTATCCCAGCGCTCATCCAAAATAGTTTTTGCATGATCTAAATTTATTGCACTATACACATTGTTAGTGCTGGTTACTAAACGCATCCGAGTGAGCTTTTCAAGCGCATCGCTAATTTCAAAGTCGAGTTCGCATTTATACTTTGTTTTAAACCACGCCTCTATTTGCTCATCAAGCGCCTGTGCGCTTAAGCCACTTTCTGATTTTAATAAAAATGTATAGGCAAGCAGGGCTTCTTTTATGTCTTCTTCTTCGGCGGCGTCTATAAGGGTATGAAAAACACCGGCATTGTTATCTAGATTTTTAAAGTAGAGGTTATCGCTTAGCGCTTTCATAAATTTAATTTTACGGTTTTTAAATTTACTCCACTCTTTAAAAATAAAGCTGCCAAAAACCCCCATTCCAATAGCAAAGGTAATAAAGTGTTGTTGGGTCATTTCTACGGCTTCACTTCTAAAGCCACCCCAAAAAGCAAATAAAGCAAATAACAATAAAATAGATGCGCCAAGCTTAGTAATTAATACCACAGCACCGCCTACTAAAGCCGATGAGCCAATAATCACTTTATCAATAGGGCGCATACGTACTTCGCTATTCGGAAATAGCATTTCAAGGTCGGCTTTGGGTACATTTTGAAACAGCTTAACTATGGTAGAGCTTGGCTCAAACCCTAAAGGCGTTTTATTTTTAGCCTCAAAGTAGGCTTTATCTTTAAAGCGAATAAACACCGCAACGCGGTCGTAATTGGTAAAGTGCAGGGGCTTTTTACGCAAGCCCCAAAAGCTGGTTATGGTTTCAGTGAGTTGCGACTCGCCACGGCGATAAAAAACCACTTCTTCAAAGTCGTCAAACTCTACCTCAAGGCGTACTTTAAAAAGGGATTCTTCGTTGAGTGCATCTTGCAGGTCTTGATGGGTGATCACTTCAAAGTTAGCTGCATTAAGTACCTTAGCAAAATCTTTAGCAAATTCGCGTTGGCACTGCGCTTTTTGATCAGCTGATACTGGCGCTAAAGATCGCGTGTCGCTATTGGGATCAAAGGGCGCGTAGTTATTTTTGAGCGACTCAAGTGTTGAATGGTAATCGTAATGAATAAGACTTGCTAGTAAATCGCAAAATTGTTTAAACGATGTTTGCTCTGAGTTGTTTGTGAGCTCAGCGCTGCACATATCAACAATATCTTGTTTTCTAAAGGGGATAAAACGTGCACTTTGCATAAATTTTAACTGCTTTGGTGGGTATTTAACTGCATTGGCACATAATAAAATATTCTTATAAATATTGCTAATTTGTTAACAGTTATATGGGGGTTAAATCTTTAACTGTTTTCAGCGTGTATTAACGTAAATATGTAAGAATTAACCCATTGAGCAACGGCTTATCATCACAAGCAAAAAAGGATTTACATGGCTATTCAAAAAAAACTAAAAGAAAAAACACGGCACTTTATAGATTCTAAACATATGCTAACAGGTATTACCGTAGCGTCGTTTTTAGAATCTACGATAGTCCCTATTCCGCTTGAAGCAGTGCTTGTGCCTCTTATGCAAGCGCGTCGTGAGAAGCTGTGGTTAATAGCGCTTATGGCTACAGTTGGGTGCGTGATTGGTGCTTTATTCGGTTATGCGCTGGGTTATTACCTATTTGACGCTATAGGTGACTGGGTTATTGAAATGTTTTCAAGCCAAGAGCAATTTGAAAATGTTAAGCAGCAAATGCAAAATCAAGGGTTTTGGTTTGTAATGACGCTGGGCATTGTGCCCATTCCGTTTCAAATTGCGATGCTTGCCGCTGGGGCTACAAAATACTCTATTGGTTTGTTTTTATTAGCCTCTGGTATTGCTCGTTCAATTCGCTATTTTGGATTAGCAATAGTGGTGTATTACGCAGGTAATAAAGCTGAACAAATAATCAGTAAACATAAAACTAAAGCGATGATTGCTATTACTATTTTAGTATTGGCATTGTGGGGTATAAGCACCCTAATATAGCTTTTAAACTCTAAAGTTAACTACACTACGCCATAACTGCAGCTTGATACCAAAGCTGCAGTTCTATAGTTGAGCTGTGTATTTTTTTGCATTACTTGGCTTTAGTCTCAGGTCATTTTTATGCTAAAGGACCAAAGCAACAAATACTTTAAGGTACACTTTCATAACGGTTTTTTCTTATATGCTATAGTTTGTTAATAACGCACCAAATAACTACAGCATATGATTGAAACTGTAAAACTTACTGTTAGATTCTCAAACTTTTATAAAATGAGTTGGGTAAATAAAGCGGTAAGTATAGCATTATTGCTTTATATCATTACCTTCTCGCTTTATGCTTTAAATACTTTCCCCCCTTTAGATGTGCAAAATAACGTGTACGGTTTTACTACCGATTTTTGCAATCTCATCGTGCTCGTATTTTTATTTTGGATAGTGCAATGCTCTGAGCTTTCAAAACAAGCGTACGTGTTTTCTACTTTAGGTTTATTGCTATGGAGTATGGGTACAACAGCTGATGTAATAGATGAATTAGTTGTGCAGCCTTATTGGATGAGTGTTTATTTTGAAGACTTATGCAGAACCATGGGAATGCTTTTTACCGCCTATGGGTTATTTAAGACCATGCGTTTTGTACAAAGTATACATAACCGTTTAGCGCACGAGTTGATAACGGACGATCTTACACAAGTACATAATAGACGCTATTTTTATCGGCATGTTAAAACTGCCCCTAGTACGCCTTACGTTATTTTAATTATAGATATTGATCATTTTAAGGCTATTAATGATGAGTTTGGCCATGATGAGGGTGACTTAGTACTACAGCAGTTAGCTACTAAGTATAATAGTGCATTTGTTAATAATGCAGTATTTGCTCGTTTAGGCGGTGAGGAGTTTGGCGGCTATTTGCCTACCGGTAATATAAGCCAAGCGGCTGAATTTTGTGGGCAACTAATAGACATTGCACACAATATTAAAGTTAAACAGGTCAAACAGCTTACCGTAAGTATTGGTATGGCGCTGCAAAGCGCTAACGAGCCCCTCGACAAGGTAATGAAGCGGGCAGACATGGCTTTATACGTTGCTAAAAATAATGGCCGAGATCAATATAAAATAGCCCCTTAAGCTTTCTACGCAAATATCCTTATTATTTGCACATTTATTACACTTTTAAACGTTTTCGTAAGGAACTGTCAGCGAGGGTAATACTTTGTAAACTATGAAATTAAAATGCAGCAAAGAAGTCATAATAGTGATTTTAATAATAAGGAAACTTTAATGACCAACTCTCTGTTGAAAGCTGCTTTACCTCTAAGTTTAATGTCTATTCTAGTTGGTTGTGGCGGCAGCGACGGCTCAAGTGATACAGGCTACGTACAATTATATAATGGCTCTTATAACAGCCCATATACGCGTTTATTTGTAGACGAAACTGAGCGCTCAGGCACTGATTTTGCTGATGTAACCACGCGTCATAATTACAGCACCGGCACTTACGATTTAAGCTTTGAATACTTAGATGCAAACGACAGCTACATTACAATTAGCGAACAAGAAGTATCAATCAAAGGTGACAAAACCGAACTAATTGTAATGAGCGGTAACTTTGACGAACCTACGTTCACAGAGCTAAGTGTGCCCATTTCAAGTGATACAGATGAGTTTAACTTAGGCTTTTACAATATCACCAGTGAAGACACTAGCTACGATATTTACCTAGCAACCGATGATGGCGTATTTGAAAGTGCTGAACTATTTACATCAACACAGTATTTGAGTGAGCTAGATTTACAAACCCTTGATGAGGGTTACTACACAATTTATATCACTGAGGCAGGTAGCACTGATGTAGTGTATGAGTCGGAGTCGGTTTATTTTTACGATGAAGAAAGCTACGTAGCCATGATCCGCCCAAGCTATGCAACAGAAGAAAATGGTATCACGCTCGATATTGTGACTGACAATAACTATGTTACAGCACTAAAGCACCAATCAGCGTTAGGCCAATTGCGCTTTATAAATACCGTTGACGATTACTCGCCAGTTAGCTTTAGCACGACCCGTGGCACCACAGTTAACGATACCAATACGGTCGCAAGCGATACCTACACCGATTACATTGAGCTTTCGCCAAACAGTTACAGCGTTGCAATGTACGATGAAGAGGGCACTAAGCTTGCCGATAACTTTTTAATGACCCTAGAGCGCGAGCAAAGTGCGGTAGGCGTTTTTTACAACGATGTCGATAATGGTTTACGCATGATGAGTGTTGAGGAAAACCTAACACCTAGCAGCTATAGCCATACTATTTCGGTTGTTAACCTAATTGAAAGCTACGCAGGGCAAACAGTAAGCGAAGTTGACGTGTACTTTACCTTAAATGGTGAAACTGTTGATGACGCCACCAATGTAATTGATGGCTTAGATAGATACGATCAAGAAGAAATTGATGTAGATGATGAAGCTTACACTGTGTATGCCGTATACGAAGATAACGGCCAACAAATAGTGTTAATTCAACAAAGCGATATAGATTTTACCGAAGAAGGTAACTATATCTTAATTTTAGAGCACGATGAGACAACCGGTTCAGGCTTTAAAATGAGTGTAACGCGCACAATTACAGACAGCGTAGAATAAGTAACATGTAACACGTTCTAGAAAGTAAAAGCCCTAAGCATTATTGTTTGGGGCTTTTTTTTTGCCTAGCTGTAGCGTGATTTTGTTTACATTAAATAAACCCATATATAAGCAGATTGCTATAACTTTTAAAAATTTTAGGTACACTCATAACATAATAAATAAAAAGAGCGTGCCATGGATGAGTTTTTAGGAATAGTGGGTTTATTTGCATTTGCAATAATGGCCGGTGCTATTTGCGGTATTGTCGCAATTGCACAACTTAGTAATTTAAAGCAAGAAATTACCCAATTAAAAGCAAAAGTACTTAGTTTAGAATTAGCTAACAACGCACAAAGCCACGCTGAAAACGCCGATAAAAGCACCGATTGCTCCACAGCTGAACATGCGGACACGGCTCAAGCAAATAGCAATGAGGCGACTTTTAATCAAGTTAGTCCTAATCAATCCAATCAGCCAAGTCAGCCTCGTGGGCAGGTAAAAACGCCAGCTTCAGCAATAAAGCCTCCCGCTAATGCTTCTGCCAATAAACATAAGCAAGGCAGTAAAAATCTCAAACCCACACTTGTTACTTCTTTATTTGAAAAATTGCGTAGCGACTTTGAACAAAACTGGATGACCTGGATAGGCGCAATCGCATTGGCGCTAGGCGGTATATTTTTAGCAAAGTACAGTTTAGAAGCCGGGTTGCTCTCTCCTGCAATGCGATTAACTCTAGGCGGTTTATTTGGTGGTGGCTTAATTGCAGCCGCAGCTTATATGCATTACAAAAATAGTGTATTTGAAGGGTTTAATAACTATATACCTGCAGCGCTTGCCAGTGGGGGTTTTATTACGTGCTTTGCACTGACCTTATTAGCGTATAGCAGCTATAACATGATCAGCCCTTTAACAGCATTTGTTGTACTTGGGGTTATTGCCATCAGTGCGAGCGCTATGGCAATAATGCTTGGCCCAGTATTGGCCGTACTAGGTATTATTGGTGCTTATTGTGTCCCCATGCTGATTAATACCGGCAGCAATAATTTATTTGCGCTTTATATGTACATTGGGTTTGTGAGCTTATCTGCTGCGCTGGTCGCGCATAAAGTACAGCGTGCATGGCTGTGGTATTTACTTTGGGCGGGGCATTTGAGCTGGTATGTTGTTGGCTTTACTTTAGCTAACAGCAGCACCATTTGGCTTATGGGCACGTATGGGCTATTAAGTATTATTGGTTTAATTGCCGTGCCACGCTTGGGGTTAAAACTTGCGGTGGTTGAAACTCGCCCACATAGTTTAAAGCGCCTAATAAGCGCACTCCCTAGTAACCCTTTAATGCTTGCCTGTATTGTCCCTTTGTTACTGGCTATGCTTTTTGATAGTACTAACTACTTACAGTGGCAAATAATAAATGCGTTAAGCATATTAACATTGCTGTTTTTAGTGCTTAAAAATAGCCGCTGGGATTTATGGCAAGGGGTGGCGATGTTAATAGCTGTACTCTGGCTATTAAGCACGCCTTCCTATTATGTTGATTATTCTGACTCGCTATTTATATTTAGGCACCAATATGGTGGCGCTATATTTTTAGGGTTAGCGCTGAGCGTATATGGGCTTTATTTTGGTATAAAGTGGCAACCTAAACGATTGGCTTTTCATATTACTGCCTCGTTTAGCGTATTTATAATGATTGCCACCTTATACGCTATAATCCCAAACCATGCGTTGGCCACAGCCTATCCATTGTGGGCAGTGATACTACTTACAAGTAGCGCCATTTTAATTAAGTGTGCAATAGGTGGCGCAACGCTTTTTCAACGCTTTACATATTGGGTGGGGGCAAATGCCAACATCACGCTTGCTATTACTATGTTATTAAATGACAGCGGGCTAACCATTGCACTTGCTATTCAAGTTTTACTTATTAGCGTGTTAATAAACCGCTATCGGGTGCCTATGCCACATTGGCCTATTAAAGCGCTGGTGGCTGCATTACTACTTCGCCTTACATTGTCACCGTGGACCCCAAGTTACGAGGCGCTTAGTGTATTGGGTGTACACTGGAGCTTAGTAGTTTATCCTTTGTGTGTGGTGTTATTTTACACTGCAGCCAAATGCTTTAACGCATCCCAGTTAAAAGTTTGGCTTGAAGGCGCAGCGCTGCATTGCTTGGCGTTATTTATTACCACCGAAACCAGCTATCAACTGGTAGGGCACTATCCGCAGTTTGATTCTTTGAGCTTTTACGAACAAGCTTTACTCACCTGTAATTGGCTTGCACTGGGTTGTGTATATTTACACCGTGCTCGTATTGCCGGTAGCTTAGCTAAATTATACCAAGTGGCAGGCATGGCATTAGCAGGCGCTGCGGGGGTTACTGCACTGAGCACCTTGCTAAACGCCAACCCATTTTTAAGCTCTATTTATATTGGCGAATATTTTGTATTTAATTGGCTATTTTGGCTTTGGTTAGTGCCTGCGGGTCTCGTGCTTCGGCTTTATACGTTAATTAAACCGCTGTATACAAAAGCTGCGCCATTTATACTCACAGTAGCGGGTGTATTGAGTGTGTTAGCAATTAATGGCTTTATACGCCAATACTGGCAGGGCCCTTATATTTACTTATCAACAGGTGCAAGCAACGCAGAGCTTTATAGCTACTCGGTTATTTGGCTTGTGTTAGGGGCTATTACTGTGGTGTTAGGGCATTTAAAAAATCAGCTATTAATCCAAAAAATAGGGTTAGGATTATTGGCAGCCGTTATATTAAAAGTATTCTTAGTGGACATGGCTAATTTAACGGGGCTTTTAAAAGCGCTGTCGTTTATTGGCTTGGGCTTGTCGTTAGTAGGGCTTAGTTGGTTATTTCAAAAACTGCGTAGCCAAGCCAAACCAGCCTAATAATTAAGGGATCCAACGCCTTGGTTTGTCCCGTCCTGAAATAGGTTGACGGTTTTAATGAAAGACTTGGTGCGAAAGCGCCAGGTCTTTTTTATGCACTTG
>NZ_JALNTN010000005.1:46970-219642 GCF_023161905.1 Pseudoalteromonas sp. 2CM41L | reverse complement strand
TCTACTTGCTCAACAATAGATAATTTAAAGCCTAATGTATAATCTCGCTGAGTACGCTTAACGTCTTTAGTTTTAGTGGTTTTCATAAAATAAGTCCTAAATGTGTAAACACATTTCAGGACAAGACATTTTTAATTATAAAAAAAGCCGCATATATTGCGGCTTTTTTGTCGGTAATCTTTTTGTAATTATACCTATTCGCTTAATTAAGCGAGCTACTTTGAGGCTAGAAAAGCGTGTTGTTCGCTTGGCAAAAATTCGCTATTTAGTTGTGCTAAATGAGCATTTTTTTACCTAGGTAGCGACACGTTTAGCCCCGCAAAATGATTAAGTATTATTACGGATTGGTATTATTACGGATTGGTATTACTTACGCTTAGTTTGCTTAACACGTTGGTTATGCTTTTTAACCGCTTTACGAATTTGGTTAATTTTAGCACGCTTGTCTTTGCGTTTTTCAGGCATAACCGACAGTTTAGTTTGTGTTTCGCGGCCTAATTTAACGGTTTTACGTAAATAGTTGACGGTTTCTAAATCAAGTTCAGCCCAGCCACCTTGAGGAAGGCGCTTATCTAGCTCTAATTTTCCGTAACGAATACGAATAAGGCGCGATACTTCTACATCCTGCGATTGCCATAAGCGGCGAACTTCGCGGTTACGTCCTTCGTTTAGCGTTACATTGTACCAACGGTTAATCCCTTCACCACCCAAAGATTTAACCGTTAAAAACTTAGCCGGACCATCTTCAAGCTCTACGCCACGCGTTAGGTTTTTAATGGTTTCATTGGTCACTTCACCAAATACACGGGCTGAATATTCACGCTCAACTTCATAACTTGGGTGCATTAAGCGGTTCGCTAACTCACCATCGTTGGTAAATAACATTAAACCAGCTGTGTTAATATCTAGTCGACCAACAGCAATCCAACGCTCACCGTCTATGCGTGGTAAACGGTCAAAAACAGTACGACGTCCTTCTGGGTCTTTACGTGTACTTAATTCCCCTTCTGGCTTGTTGTACATAATTACACGACAAATACGGTCGGCTTTTTCTTCAATTTTTACGCTGTGGCCATCAACACGTATTAAGTCTGTTTCCTCAACACGGTCACCTAATTTAGCCACTTTACCATTAACACTAACGCGGTTTGCATCAATGTATTTTTCCATTTCACGTCGTGAACCTACCCCTGCACGGGCTAGGACTTTTTGTAACTTTTCACCTTGAATACTCATTCGGATGGTTCTCTCACAGAAGGATCACTTAATAACTGGTTTATTTTACTTTCCTGTTGCGTTGGCAATGCAGGGAGTTCATCTAGACCGGTTAACGAAAAATAATCTAAAAATAATTTTGTTGTTGCATAAAGCGCTGGTTTACCAGGTACTTCTTTATGCCCTACTACTTTAACCCACTCTCGCTCAAGGAGGGTTTTAATAATTGCTGTTCCGGTTGTTACGCCTCGTACTTGCTCTATTTCACCACGCGTTATTGGTTGCCTGTAGGCAATTAACGACAATGTTTCTAGTAGTGCGCGAGAGTACTTAGGTGCCCGTTCTTGCCATAAATTACTAAGCCAAGGGCTTAAACTACTACACGCTTGAAAGCGATAGCCACTGCCTACTTCAACTAGCTTAATGCCACGTGTTTGATAGTGGGTATGTATAGCGTCTATTGCAGTGTTAATTCGTGACATAGGAATAGCTAAATCAGCCAATACAGTATCTTTTAAGTGGCGTTTGCTAACAGGTTTGTCTGCGACAAATATAGCCGCTTCAATGATCTCAATTAATTGTTCATCACTAATTCGACGACCCGCCATAATATTTTGCTTTGCCCTTTAAAATACGTAGCCATCTATTATGACAGAACATCACAAAAGGGGGAAAATATATCTGCTTTTAAAACAAATTAAATGCACAAAAAAGCCAGCAATTAATGCTGGCTCTTATGTGTAGCGTATTTAGCTAATATTAGCTGTTTTTATAATGCTTTAGTGCATCATCTTCAGCAACGGCTTTACCGTATTTGCTAATGTAGCCTTTAAACTCACCTTTACTGATGCGTTTATCATTGTTGCCATCCATGTAACCAAAATGGTTTGAAATATCATCATCGTCAGCTTCTTCTACTGAGATGTAACCATTTTTGTCGTTATCTAAACTTCTAAAATCATTTTCGATTTTATCAAATTTAGCTATTTTAGCTTTAAATGCCGACTCACTTACTTCGCTGTCAGTCGCTACCTTACCGGTATTTAACTGCATGTAAGTGTTAAATTCTTTACGACTGATCTCGTTATCCATATTGGTATCAATATTTGAAAAGTGGCCCCAGATGCTATCGTCATCTGCTTCTACTTTTGAAATATAACCATCACTGTCGTTATCTAAACTTGCAAAATCGCTATCGATTTTTTCAAGGCCTTGGTTTGAGGCACATGCGGCTAAACTTAATGAAGCTAAAATAGTTGTTGCGAGTGTTAACTTTTTCATAAGACGTATCCTTGTAGTTAGTAAATGTCACTTTAACTAATACAAGTCCAATGCCAAAGTGCACAAGCCGCCAACAATCAATAAGTTACGTGCATTTAGCTTATTTTATATACATTAATCAATTACTTAGCTTTGCAATGATTGCTGAATACCTTGTAATTTTTGCAAAAAAATACCCAGTACAAACTGGGCATTATTTTAATCTATATGTTACCGCGCAATTAGATTGCTGCGTTTTGGTAACGCTTTACAAATTCAGTTACGTTTTGTCCGTTACACTTTAACGAGTTTAAGTTACCAATTTTTTGGCGAACAGGCGCAAGGCCTTTCTTTAACGCTGTGATACATAACTGTGTTTCTTGGTGTGCATCTTTTGCAAACACTTCAACTTTTGATTCAGCAGCTTGGTTAGACGTTACTTTTTTTGCAATGTCGCGAATATCTTGACCATTACATAAAACACTTTTAGAAAAACGCGATAAGTATACACCGTGTTGTGCTGCTTCTTTACGCGCTGCGCTAAAGCCTTCATTTGCACTTAATACACATAATTTAGATTCAAGTTTATTATCTTGGCTAAAGTAAGTGTTGCTTTTTGCTGATACAGACGCAGAGGCTAATAAAGCAGTAGCTAAAAGTAATTGTGTTTTCATGAGAGAGATCCTATTTGAACGACTAAACAAGTAATTTTTGCGCATTATATATTCAATAATAACGAGATCAATTGAATTTTTTATTTATTTAAATAATTAATAAAGCATTTACAATGTTTAAACTTTACGCACCAATTGATCAACATTTGCGCAGCTATTTTCTCATTTCGATCATGTTATGTAGGCTTATTTACTGATACAATTTAGTTATAAAAACAGAGTCTAATTAAAGGTAAATTTTATGAAGGTTATTTCTTTCAATATCAATGGTCTGCGAGCTCGCTTACACCAGTTACAAGCAATTATAGATAAACACCAGCCAGACATTATTGGTTTGCAAGAAATTAAAGTTCATGATGAGGCGTTCCCCCTCGAGGACGTACAAAAAATGGGTTATCACGTTTATTTTCATGGTCAAAAAGCGCACTACGGTGTGGCAATGTTATGCAAAAATGAGCCTAAATCGGTCTTAAAAGGTTTTGCCAGCGACACTGAAGAAGCACAAAAACGCATGATAAGTGTGACAGTTGAGCAAGAAAATGGCCGCGACCTAACAGTAATGAATGGTTATTTCCCACAAGGCGATAATATAAATCACGAAACAAAATTCCCTTATAAGCGCCAGTTTTACAAAGATTTAATGACCCATTTAGAAACAAACCACACGCCCGATGAAGACGTTATCGTTATGGGCGATATCAATATTTCGCCTACCGATTTAGATATTGGTATTGGTGAAGTAAACGCTAAACGCTGGCTTAAAACAGGTAAGTGCTCGTTTCAACCAGAGGAGCGCGAATGGCTTGCTAAATTATTAAATTGGGGCTTTAAAGATACCTTCAGAGAGCAAAACCCTGATACAAGCGACAAATATTCGTGGTTTGATTATCGCTCTAAAGGGTTTGTGGATAATCGTGGCCTACGTATTGATGTTGTACTTGCTACCCATGCCCTTGCCGAGCGCTGTATTGATACCGGCATAGATTACGAATTACGCGGCATAGAAAAGCCCTCTGACCATGCCCCTATTTGGTCAACTTTTAAATAATTGCTATGTTAACGCTTAAAATGCAAGGGCTACTTTGGGCCCTTGTTTTAATTATTACCTTTATAAGCGTAGAAAAAAATACCTATAAAGCACTTTATAAAACGCCTGCACGGCAAATAGGGGTACTTGCGTGTGCGTTAGTGTTTGCCATGTTATGGCAAATTAAAGCGGGTATTTTAAGCGGTCTTGATTTACACATTTTAGGTGTAACTGCCGCAACGCTAATTTTAGGGTGGCGCCTTGCTATTTTAAGTAGCCTGCTGGCCAGTGCCCTATTGGCAGCTTTTGCAAACATTGATCTTAATCTTTTGCCCATGCAAATACTGTTTGGTGCATTTATTCCTACATTATTAAGCTACCTTGGCTTTATAATGAGTTATCAGTATTTACCGCGTCACTTTTTTGTTTATATTTTTGTGTGCTCTTTTATATTGGCAGGCTTTATTGCATGTCTAAAAATAAGCTTAGGGGCTTTGTTTTATTTGCTTATAGGGCAATATAATTGGCAAGAATTGGCAGATAATTACGTATACCTAAGTGCTATCATTTGGTTTCCTGAGGCAATGCTCAACGGTATGGCCATTACGCTTTTGATCACTTATCGGCCACACTGGGTCAAAACTTTTTATGATAAGGACTACCTAGGCTCATGAGTCTGCAATACCAATGCCCTTTATGTAACCACGCACTTTTAAAACATAATTCATCACTTCGATGTGACAATAACCACACCTTCGACTTTGCCAAAGAAGGCTATGTAAATTTATTACCGGTGCAACACAAAAACTCAAAGCAACCGGGTGATTCGCTTGAAATGGTACAAGCAAGACGTGCTTTTTTAGAGCAAGGCTTTTACGCATTTTTACAGCGCGCATTAAGTAATATAATTAGTGAGCGCAAACCAAACGTGCTAATAGATTTAGGCTGCGGCGAAGGATTTTATACTCATGCCATTGCCGATAAAATAGAGGCGCAGGTATACGGCGTCGATATTTCTAAATCAGCCGTAAAATATGCAGCAAAGCGATACCCACAATGTCATTTTAGCGTTGCATCAATTAGCCAGGCGCCTTTTAAGTCAGGCACTGCTGACGTATTACTGAGTGTTTTTGCGCCTTTGTTTGAGCAAGAGCTGGCGCGTTTAGCAGCGCCAAATGCCACATTAGTAGTTGCAAGCCCAGGGCCGTGGCATTTAAAAGAGCTTAAAGAATATATTTATGCAGATGTAGCAAAACACACTGAAATTGACACGCCAAGCGGCTTTATAAAAGCAGATCAAAAGCTCATTACAGAGCAGGTTACGCTTAATTTTTCAGATATTAAAAATTTAATAATGATGACACCATTTGCGTGGAAATTTAGACCTGAACATTGGCAAACTCTTGAAGAAAAAGGCGCCCAAAGCGTCACCCTATCGTTTTACATTACTGAGTTTAGTAAAGCCGATTGATGTTTTAATAACGAGTGTTTGTGAGGAAATTACTGATAGGGTAAATTGAGTTAGCTCATATGCCAGAGGGAGTGTTATAAATAAATGGAGCAAAGCGTGCGCTCTGCTCATACACTTATAATTAAATGCGCTCTAAAATTGCTCTTTAGTAAACGCTTTATCCATTTTATCAAACATGTCTTTTAATAAGTGTGCAAGCTCCATATAACGGGGCTTGTTTTCGCTTATTTGGGCTTGATAGCCATTTGCCACCATTTTGGTATGTAACTCGTTGTACCATTTTTGCATGCTCGGTTCTAATGGTGTTTCGGCTCGCTTACCTAACCAAAACAAGCCTTGCAACGGCAACGACAAAAAAAACAATGCACTGGCAATCGCTTGCGGTAAAAAATCGGGGCCTAAATAGTTAAGCTGAAAAAATAACGTAAGCATGGCTAATATTGGCATAACAGTAATTGCCAGCTCGGTTGCCTTAATTACTTTAAATTCGTTAAACAACGGTGCTAACTCTTTGCGCATAGGCCATTTTTTTGCATATAACCTACCCGTTTGTAATTGTGACATCACACTTTTTTGCATCATGACTCCTCACATCTAAACTTTTAAACCCGTAGCGCCTGCTTGCCACTGCCTGTAAGTGTAACACAAATAAATAGCTTCACACTTTAGCAGTAAAAGTTATTGTTTTTGTATATATAAGCAACTAAACACTAAACTAAATTTATTAACTGGGTTAAAATACGCATCTTATAAATTAGACTTTAGTCGCTTTTTTATCACCTATATGGTGGCTAAGTTTACCTTTAATTTGCACCTTAAGTGTATTGTTCATATCTTAACGTACACTTACTAAATTTATTGTTTATGGAAACTGTATCTATGCCAACTACGCCCTCTAAATCACAACACGTTTTAGTATTAAACTGTGGTAGTTCGAGTTTAAAATTTGCCATTATTGATGCTGATAACGGGCATGAAATTATTTCGGGCTTAGCTGAACGCCTAGGTTCAGAAAATCCATCTATTAAATATAAATACCAAGGTGATAAAACCGTTATCACCTTAGCTGCTAATCAAGCGCATGGTGAAGCCATTAATACGCTTGTAAGCCTAATTAAAGATCACCACTTAGATGAGCATTTAATTGCCGTAGGCCATCGTGTTGTTCACGGTGGTGAGCACTTTACTCAATCTGCATTAGTAGATGAAAAAGTCATTGCGGGTATTTCAGATGCTTCAAGCCTTGCCCCTTTACATGGCCATGCAAACTTACTGGGTATTTCATCAGCGCAGGCTTCGTTTGCTGGTTTGCCACAGGTTGCTGTTTTTGACACTGCATTTCATCAAACCATGGATAAAGTAGCCTACTTATATGCACTCCCTTACAAGCTATACACAGAGCACGGTGTTCGCCGTTACGGTATGCACGGCACAAGCCACTATTATGTAGCAGGCCAAACCGCTAAATTAATTAATAAGCCTGTTGCTCAAAGCAATTTTATTAGTGCGCATTTAGGTAATGGTTGTTCTGTGTGTGCAATTAAAGGCGGTAAAAGTGTAGATACTAGCATGGGCTTAACCCCGCTTGCTGGGTTAGTAATGGGCACCCGCAGCGGTGATATCGACCCTGGTTTATTTAACTTTTTAACAACACAACTTAATTATGATGCAAAACAAATCGACAACTTACTTAATAAAGAAAGTGGTTTGTTAGGTATTAGTGAACTGTCTAACGACTGCAGAACCATAGAAGAAGCCGCTGTAGCTGGCCATGAAAAAGCCGCCCTTGCACTTGATATTTTTTGCTACCGCCTTGCTAAGCAAATTACCGCCTACATGGTGCCATTACAGCAGTTAGATGCGCTTATTTTTACCGGTGGTATAGGCGAAAACTCAGATATTATCCGCGAAAAAGTAATCACACAACTGGCGTTTTTAGGCCTAGATTGCGATAAACAAGCCAACTTAGATGCGCGATTTGGTAATGAAGGCATTATTAGCTCTGACAACGCGATCACTAAAGCGGTTGTAATGCCAACTAATGAAGAATGGGTAATTGCCCTTGATGCCGCTAACATTGTGAAGGAGCTTTAATTATGGCACGTCGTATTATGTTAATTCCGGTTTCTACGGGTGTTGGTTTAACATCTGTTTCTGTCGGGTTAGTGCGTGCGCTTGAGCAAAAAACCGTGAAAGTTAACTTTTTCAAGCCAATTGCCCAGCCACGTACGGGTGAAACAGGCCCTGAAAAATCAACTCAAATTATTATGCAAGGCTCATCAATTACCCCACCAACTCCTTTTGCATTGAGCTATGCAGAGCAAATGATTGGCGATGGTAAAGGCGATGATTTACTTGAAGAAATAGTAGAGCGCTTTGAAAGTAAAATTAACGATGACGAAGTGGCTATTATTGAAGGTATGGTGCCTACTCGCCGCCAACCTTATGCAGGGCGTGTAAACCGCGAAATAGCCCAAACTCTGGGGGCCGATATTGTATTTGTATTAACTCCAGGTAATTACACCATTACGCAAATTGAAGACCGTTTAGAAATTGCTGCTGGGTATTATGGTGGCATTGATCACCCGCGCGTTTTAGGCTGTATATTTAACAAAGTGAATGCCCCGCTTGATGAAGAAGGCCGCGCCCGCGCTGATTTGGTCGATTCATACAAAGCAGAAGAGCTTGATAACGAATTAAACCGTTTAGCCTCTTTACCTATTTTTAGAAAAAACCCATTTATGCTGTTAGGCGCCATCCCGTGGGACTTTGATTTAGTTGCGCCGCGCGTTAAAGATTTAAGCGCGTATTTAAAAGCCACCATAATTAACGAAGGCGACATGCTACACCGTCGCTTACGCCGTATTACATTTTGTGCGCGTACTGTATCAAACATTTTGAACCACTTTACACCGGGCGCATTATTAGTCACCCCGGGCGATCGTTCAGATATTTTAGTCGCTGCGTGTTTGTCGGCCATGAACGGCACTAAAATTGGTGCTATTTTACTTACAGGTGGTTTTGAACCAGAGCCGCGTATAATGGCGCTGTGTGAACAAGCAATGCAAACAGGCTTGCCTATTTTAGCCACAGAGGCCGATACTTGGCGTACATCATTACTACTGCATAATTTTAATATGGAAGTACCAAGCGATGATGACCAACGTATTGAAAAAGTAAAAGATCACAACGCAGAATATATCGATTCTGATTGGCTTGATACGCTTGCAAAAAATGTTGGTAAAACACGTAAGCTCTCTCCTCCTGCGTTTCGTTATTTACTTACTGATAAAGCCCGTAAAGCGGCTAAAACAGTGGTGCTTCCTGAAGGAAATGAGCCGCGTACTATTAAAGCCGCGGCTATTTGTGGACAACGTGGTATTGCAAAAACAGTATTACTTGGCGATCGCGATGAAATAATGCGTATTGCCGAGCAACAAGGTATTGAGCTTAACGAACATGTAAGTATTGTTGAGCCAAAATCGGTGATTAACGACTATGTTGCACCTATGGTCGAAATTCGTAAAAGCAAAGGCTTAACAGAAGTCGTAGCACAAGAGCAATTACAAGATAATGTTGTACTGGGCACTATGATGCTTGAGCAAGGTAAAGTCGATGGCTTAGTATCTGGCGCTGTTAACACAACAGCCAATACAATTCGCCCACCGCTACAGCTAATTAAAACCGCTCCAGGGTCATCACTTGTATCGTCTGTGTTTTTTATGCTGCTGCCCGACCAAGTACTGGTATACGGCGACTGTGCAATTAACCCTGACCCTAATGCAGAACAATTAGCAGATATCGCTATTCAGTCAGCCGATTCTGCAGCTGCGTTTGGCATAGAGCCACGTGTTGCCATGATAAGCTACAGCACAGGTACTTCTGGCTCTGGCGCCGATGTTGAAAAAGTGCGTGAAGCCACGCAAATTGCTCAACAAAAACGTCCAGATTTAATTATTGATGGGCCATTGCAATACGACGCTGCGATTATGGAAAATGTTGCTCTTAAAAAAGCACCAAATAGCCCAGTAGCCGGTAAAGCTACGGTATTTATTTTCCCAGACCTTAATACCGGTAACACAACCTACAAAGCCGTACAACGTAGTGCCGATCTAATCAGCATAGGGCCTATGTTACAAGGTATGCGAAAGCCCGTTAACGATTTAAGCCGTGGCGCATTAGTCGATGACATAGTGTACACCATTGCACTTACAGCTATTCAAGCAGCTCAAGTTGAAGCGCTCGAAAACGCCTAAATCAAACTAGTGCTTTTTATAGCCTAGCTAATATTTACTTATTAATTAGTTGGTTAGGCTATTTATACCTACCAATTCCCATACTTATCCACAGAAATTGTGGGTAAGTTTTAAATCCTTATTACCCACAGTCACACAGCCTTTATTTTAGTGGCTGTTACACCTTTAATTTAAAGCCAATAATCTATACTATTAACTGACTCTATACGCTGTTTGCAGGTTATTAATGTCAAAACAAACATTACAATTACACAGCACGCTGTTGTCAATTCATAGTTTAGAAGTGGATGCAGACATTCCTGTAGCGCTATTAAAATTACCCCTATTTTTTATTTCTAAAACTCATGATGAGCTTTCTATTGTTTGCCCTAGTCATTTTGCTATTGAGTGTTTAGATACAGAGCCTGATTGGCAAGCACTTGAAGTAGTTGGCCCGTTGGGGTTTTCTTTAACGGGGATTATGGCCAATATATCTGGCGTGCTTGCAAAGGCTAATATTTCTATTTTTTCTATCTCAACCTACGACACAGATTATATTTTGGTAAAAAAACACACTGCGCAGCAAGCCATCACTGCACTTAAAAAAGATGGCTACAATTTAGTAGTAGATCAATAAATGAGAGCAGCCTCTATCGAGTTTTTAGCGCAAAATAAGCTCCCCGCCAGCGCATTAAAAATTACCAGCCCCTTTAGCGGCAAAGTCATTGATTTGAACCTGCACCCTGAGCCCTTTTTTAAATTTTCTACCCTTGGGCCAACTATGTTGGTTGCATTAAGTAATCACAAAATTTTAGCGCCCTTTGATGGCACTTTAGTGCAGGTTAAAAATGCAGGATGTGAATTTATTCTCCAAGCAAATAACGGTTTAAAGGTTCTCATTAACTTGTCACTACCGGCGCAGCAGCCTATTACACACACACATATTGCACAGCTAAATGGCAGCAAAATAAGCAAAGGGCAGCGCTTAGCTTACTTTGATTTACGCGAACTTAAATCGCCCTTACTGGCCAGCTTAGTGCTATTAAATGGCCATAACTTAGGCACTTTTCATTATTCACACACGCACGTAAATGCGGGTGTAGACCCCCTTTTAACTATTATTAAGAAGAACTAAACCTATGATCACTCTTTACGGCATTAGTAATTGCGACACCATTAAAAAAGCCAAAAAATACCTCGCCGACAACAACATAGATTTTACCTTTCACGATTACCGAAAAGACGGTGTAAACGAGCAGCTTGTAAGCGAATTTGCTGAGCATATTGACTGGGAACAGTTAGTTAATAAGCGTGGTACAACCTATCGCGCACTCGCTGATGAGCAAAAGCAAAACCTAAGCAAAGACACTGCTATAACATTACTTGTAGAGCAACCAGCTATGATCAAGCGCCCAGTGCTTGTAAATAACAACAGCTACCACTTAGGCTTTAAAGCTGCGCAATACGATGAGATATTTAAATAATGACACATGAAGTAATTGCACTTGCACAAGCGCTTATTCAGCGCGAGTCGGTAACCCCTGAAGATGCGGGTTGCCAATCAATGATGAACGAGCGTTTAAAAGCCCTAGGCTTTAATATTGAGTCGTTATTTTTTACCGATACACTCAATACATGGGCCCGAAAAGGAAATGAGTCGCCACACTTTTGTTTTGCAGGGCATACCGATGTAGTCCCTACAGGACCTGCACAAAACTGGCAGCACCCGCCATTTTCAGGCTTAATTGAAGATGGTTTGCTGCATGGCCGAGGCGCAGCTGATATGAAGGGCTCACTGGCGGCAATGCTTGTTGCTACTGAGCGCTTTGTGGCTAAAAACCCTGATCACAAAGGCTCTATCTCATTTTTAATTACCTCTGATGAAGAAGGCCCCTTTATCAACGGCACAACCAAAGTAATAGACACGCTTGAAGCACGTGGCGAAAAAATTGATATGTGCTTAGTGGGTGAGCCTTCATCGCGAGATGTACTCGGTGATGTAGTAAAAAATGGCCGTCGTGGCTCCCTTACTGGCTTTTTAAAAGTAAAAGGTGTGCAAGGCCATGTAGCCTACCCCCACTTAGCACAAAACCCAATTCATTTGGCTGCACCGGCCATTACTGAACTTAGCCAAACAGTGTGGGACAACGGCAATGAATTTTTCCCTGCAACCAGCTTCCAGGTATCAAATATAAATGGTGGCACGGGGGCCGGGAATGTCATACCGGGCGAGCTTGAGGTGCAATTTAATTTTAGATTTAGTACCGAAGTAACTCATCAGCAATTACAAGAACGGGTTAATGCTATTTTACAAACGTATGACTTAAACTACGAATTAAGCTGGATAGTAAACGGCTTGCCGTTTATTACCGAGCATGGCCCGTTAGTTGATGCCACCGTAAATGCGATTAAATCTGTCACGGGGTTAACTACTAACCTCGAAACCACCGGGGGTACGTCAGATGGGCGCTTTATAGCGCAAACAGGCGCAAAAGTGATTGAACTAGGCCCGCGTAACGCCACTATTCATAAAGTAGATGAATGTGTAAGCACCGATGATTTAATCGCTTTAGCAGATATTTACGAGCAAATTTTAGAGCAATTGTTGACCTAATGGCACTCGATACCAATACATTAGCAATGTGTATCACTGGACAAAGTGATACACACCTCACTGAGATTCAATCGCATCGGTTACATACTGATATTATTGATGACTTTATAGCCCTGCAAAATGGCGCTAAAAATGCTGGTTTTGAGTTGACTATTGCCTCAAGTTTTCGCGATTTTAATCGCCAAGCTATGATTTGGAATAACAAGTTTTTAGGTATACGCCCTGTTTTTAATAAACAGCAACAGATAGTGGATTTAAGCCAACTAAATGAGCTGGAAAAATGCACGGCTATTATGCTCTACTCTGCCTTGCCAGGGGCTAGTCGGCATCATTTAGGTACCGACCTTGATGTGTATGATACCGCTGCAATTAACGATGACTATAAGCTGCAACTTACCCCTGATGAATACCAACATGGTGGGCCATTTGCGCCACTCAGCCAGTGGCTTGATAAAAATCTAGCTAAATATGGTTTTTATCGCCCCTACAAACAGGATTTAGGCGGCGTAGCACCTGAACTTTGGCATATTAGCCATATTAAGCAATCTCAGCGGTTAGTAAACACATTGAGCGAAGCGATGCTTTCCGAATGTATAAGCAACAGCGATTTAGAGGGTAAGTCAGCCATTTTAGATAATTTACCCGCGCTATATAAACGTTTTATAACAAATGTAAGCCCGCCTTAATAGCGGGCTTTTATTCACTTTAAAAGCCATCAGTACTGATAAAACGTGGCAACTTTTATTGGCATTACCGCGCTGTATGCTTATTTAATATAAACACCAATACCGAGCCAAGTATTAGTGAGCTTGCAATAATAAACTCCACTGTTACCTGCTCAGATAAAAACAACATACCTGCAATAGCAGCTAGTACAGGCACACATAACTGTACAACCGCCGCTTGCGTGCTTTTTAGTAGCGGCATGGCCACATACCAAATACTGTAACCAATACCTGATGCAATGGCGCCCGAGGCGCATGCGAGCAGCACCCCTTGCATACTTACTGTTTTTAAATAGCCTATTGCTACAAGTAATAAAACAGGAATAGCCACTAAGCTTCTTATAAAGTTAAAGGCGGTGGTGCGCAGCGGCGATACACACGCTTTACCGCGTATACTGTAAACGCCCCAAGCAACACCACTTAACGCCATAAGCGATGCCCCTAACAAAGAAGGCACAGCGGCAGAGGGCAACATTAAATACACAAATCCAGCTAACGCGACAAAAAAAGCCCCCCACTGCAATTTACTCAGCTGCTCTTTTTTATATATGCCCCAACCAATCATGGTAAGTTGCACCGCCGAAAATAAAATAAGCGCACCGGTGCCTGTATCTAGCTCTATATAAGCAATAGAAAAACAAAGTGCATATACCAATAAACTAATACTGCTTCGCCAACTTCCGGTATCACTTAAAATAGCATTATTAAGCGCGCCCTTACGCTTAAGGTTATACGTATATACAGCCATAATTAAGCCTAAACACACGGCACCACTTACGAGCCTGATAATTGTAAAATTCCACGCATCAATATAACCTTGCGCTAACGCCATACGGCAAAGTAAAGAATTTGCCGCAAAGGCTACTAATGCAACGAGGGTGTATAAAGTGGCTTTCAAAATCGCTCCTTAACTAAAACCTTATAATGAGATGCTTTAAATTGGCTTGCTCAGCCAGCGCTGTATTTAAACAGCTGAGCCATTTAGCTGTAAAGCGGCATTGTTGTAATTACTCTAATCTTATTCGCAGCATTATAACTTTATATACTGCTAAATTGCTGTAATTAAGCGTCTATCCTCTGGTATTCACAAGCTATTCATGATGATTTGCCTACCTTAAATACACGTAATTTAATTAACGCGTGGCTACCTTAGGGAGAATAATTTTTAAATCCTCACAGGTCTATATACCCTAAAGTAGGCTACGCTTTTTTACACTATTTCACACAAATCCAAAACCAGAGTATGTTAACCTTTAAAACCTAACTATATAGGAGTGCTCAGTGCGCCAAAGTATAATTTTAAGTGTTTGTTTTATATTAAGTGGATGCAGCACCATAGGCTTTAATGATTTATTTAACGACTATGCAAGCCAAATGACGCCTGTAAGAAACGCAATTCAAAATAACAATATTGAACAGGCTCAATCACTTATTGCCAACAATAGTAAGTTACACAGTAGCTATTTACTTAACCAATTAGAGCAAGCCCGTTTAAAAGACCTTGCTAACGAGCAAAGTCTTTCACAACAACAATTTGAAAACGTATACGCCCAGGTACAAACAAAACGAGAAGCAGCAAAAATTCAATTAAGTGCAGGGCTTGAACAAAGTAACGCCTTATTTACTAACGACTCTGCCATTACCTATGTACCACCGGCATATGAAATGAGCATGCTACATAGCTACAAAGCACTTAATTATGTATACAACAGTGATTTAGAAGGCGCCTTGGTTGAAATACGTCGCGCTAACAAAGTACAAGTCGATGCGCTTGCTGATAATCAAACACAAATAAACGACACAATAGAGCAAGCACAACAGCATTACCCAAGTATGAGTAATGTAACACGCGGTATTAAAAATGGTTTTCAAAATGCCTTTACGTTTTATTTATCTGCACTGTTGTACCAAAGTGATAAACAATACGATGATGCCTACATTGATTATAAAAAAGCATTAGAGATTCAACCTGATAATCACTACTTACAGCAAGATGTAATGCGATTAGCTAAAAAGCAAGGTTTTAACCAAGATTTAGAAGAGTTTGAGCGCCGCTTTAGCCCATTAAAGCCCCTCCACGCTAAACACGGTGAGGTAGTTATATTGGTTGAACAAGGCTTAGTGCCTAAACAAGATGAGTTTAAATTACGCTTGCCTATTTATACCTCAGGTGGTGATGCACGTTTTTACAGTTTAGCAATGCCGGTTTATAAAGATAATGCGTTTATAGCTAATATTAATGGCGTAAATATAGGTTCGCAGAATTTAGAGCTCAACCCATTAGTGCATATAGAAGCATTAGCGGCTAAAACATTAGAGCAACAAATACCGGCTCGCGTATCTAGGCAAGTATTACGCTTAGTAGCCAAAGAAAAAGTGCGCGCAGAGCTTGCACGTAGCACAGGTGATGTAGGCAATATTATTGCTAATATTTATAATTTGGCGTCTGAGCAGGCCGATACACGCAGTTGGCTTACTTTACCTAATCAAATAAGCATGGCACGTAGCAGTTTAAATGCAGGGTCGCATACACTTTTAATAGGCAACCATGCGCCTATTAATTTTACCGTTAGTAAGCAAGGGTTAACCTTAATTTACCTAACCTCTATTAATAACTATTTTAACTACCATGTGGTTCAACTCTAGGAGTCATCATGAAATATACTTTGCCATTAGTGGCTGCATTAATGCTTGGGGCATGTGCAAGCCAACCTGATACATCAGGCATTTCGGTTGAGCAAAGCAAAAATACATTTAACGAGCAGTTACATGTTGATAATCCTGCTCTAGGTGAAAAGCTTGCCATTACCGATGTTAAAACACGCCAAACAAACCAGTTAACCGATGTGGTAGTAACACTAAGCAGCCAATATAAAAAGTCGCAATATTTGCAGTATCAGTTTAATTGGTACGACAAAGACGGGTTTGTAATTAAAGGAAACCACTCACCTTGGCAAGCCTTAACACTGTTTGGTTTTTCTAAAACACAATTACCCGGCTTAGCGCCAACACCGGATGCGGTTACATTTTCGCTCGCTGTAAGAGAAGTGTCTACCGACGCACAAGAATTTAAAGAATAAGGATTATAAAAATGATCACTACACAATTTAAAACGTTATCGAGTTATGCAGTTATTGGCCTGAGCGCACTCATTTTAAGCGGTTGTGCCAATAAAGCCGTAGTTAGTTATGGCGACGCGCAAGCAGTAGAAACCACCGATATAAACTTTGGCTCTACCGATTTACAAAAAGTAGCCAGCCAAATGACCGACTCACTACTCAGCTCGCCGGTTATTGGTACAATGACCCAAAACAAACGCCCTGTGGTATTTGTTGAGCGCATTAAAAATAAAACCAGTGAACACATAGACACTGAATCTATTACCGACTCAATCTCTACGCAACTGTTGCGCAGCGGTAAGTTTCGTTTTGTTGACATGACCCGTGTAGAATCAGTACGTGAGCAGCTTAACTTTCAAAACGAAGATGCCCTTGTAAACCCTGCCACCGCAGTTGCCTTTGGTAAACAAATTGGTGCGCAATACATGTTGTACGGCAACTTATCTAGCATTGTTAAATCAAATGCTGATAAATCAGATGTGTATTACAAATTTACAATGCGCTTAATGGATATGCAAAGCGGCCTAGTAGAATGGGCAGACGAAACTGAAATTCGTAAAACGAAAGAAAAATCGACATTTGGTTGGTAATAGTACCAATTAGCTTAATTAACTGATCTATTTTGAGGCTGGATAAACGCGTTGATAGCTAGGAAAAATTGCTATTTATTTGTTTTAAATGAGAATCTTTAACGCAGGTAGTGACACGATTAGCCGCAAAATGATTAAGTTTTTTTGCGCATTGGTATACATATCCACGCAAAGGCAAAATATCGCCTTTGCGTAACACCATCAGGAGACATCTATGAAAGCCTTAACCATAGCAATGTGTGCATTGCTTACACTCAGTGCACCAAGTTTTGCTAACTATGAGCGAAACAAAGCCGTGCCGGTACAACAGGTTTTATTTGGTGATGTAAAATCTGTACGTAAAATTACCGAACAAGAGCTTGTGCAAGACAAAAACAATGGCTGGAAAACCTTTGGCGGCGCCCTACTCGGGGGTGTTGTCGGTAATCAATTTGGTGGTGGGAGCGGTCGTACCGTCGCCACTATTTTAGGCTCAGTCATTGGCGGAAGCGTGGCGCATAATAATCAGCAAAAAAGCTATTATAAGCAAACGCACCTAGTAGAGTTATTGATTCAAGTAGAAAACGGCGATCAATACATGGTGGTACAAGACCAAGACCAGTCAATGCGCTTTAGTAAAGGTGATAACGTACGGTTGGTCTATTTAAGTGATAATACCGTAAGAGTTGACCGCGCGTACTAACAGCCCGTATCAGCAGTATCACGTAAAAAACGAGCTATTTAAGCTCGTTTATATTTTACAGCGCGTTAGTTGGAATTAACTAAACTTGGCGATAGTCTTTAAAAAAGCGCTGCATTTTAAGCATCGCACTCGATAAATCGTCTTTGTTAGGTAAAAACACTAACCTAAAGTGATCAGGCTCTGGCCAATTAAATGCACGCCCATGCACTAATAATATTTTTTCTGCTTTTAGTAAATCAAACATCATTTTTTCATCATCAGTGACATTAAAATGAGCCGTATCTACCTTAGCAAACGCGTAAAGCGCCCCTTTTGGCTTTTTACAGCTTATCCCTTCAATAGCATTAAGCCCACGCCAAGCAATATCGCGCTGAACATATAATCGCCCGCCTGGGTCGATTAAGCTATCTATTGATTGCACCCCCCCTAGCGCTTGTTGTATCGCATACTGGGCGGGTACATTGGCACACAAACGCATGGACGATAAAATATCTAGCCCTTTACGTAAATCTTCCATTGCTGAGGTGCGCCCGCTTAGTACCATCCAGCCCATACGAATACCCGCTGCACGGTAAGTTTTAGCTAAGCCATTAAAGGTAATAATGGGCACATCGTCGCATAGCGCACCAATTGAGGTGTGAGTGATGCCATCGTATAAAATCTTTTCGTAAATTTCATCGCTAAGCAATAACAGCTTATGCTCGCGCGCCACATTAATTAACTCTAAAAGTAAATCGTCACTGTAAACCGCGCCGGTTGGGTTATTAGGGTTAATTAGTACAAGCGCTTTTGTTTTAGACGTAATTTTACTTTTTATATCAGCAATATCCGGAAACCAATCTTGCTCTTCATCACATAAATAATGAACAGGGTTGCCCCCTGCTAATTTAACTGACGCGGTCCACAGTGGATAATCAGGCGCAGGAATAAGCACTTCATCATCGTTATTTAATAACGCTTGGGTGATCATTTGAATAAGCTCGCTCACCCCATTACCAATATAAATATTATCTACATCTAAGTTATGCAAACCTCGTTGCTGGTAATGCTGATAAACCGCTACACGGGCTGAATATAACCCCTTAGAGTCGCAGTAGCCTTGGGCCGAATACAAATTACGAATAATATCGCGGTGCATGTCCTCTGGCATATCAAAACCAAACGCCGCAGGGTTACCAATATTAAGCTTTAGTACCTTTTGACCTTCGTCTTCCATTTTTTTGGCTTGCGCTAAAACCGGTCCACGAATGTCATAACATACACCTTCTAATTTGTGACTCTTTTTAATATCTGACATTTTTACCTCTTTGGGGCGAACTGGCTTTATGGAAAAAAATAATTAACTAGGAGTGGGTTTGTTCAATGTGAGGGTTATAACCTAATGGGCTCGGTAAAATTGTGTTACTAGCCCAAGGGTGGCCCTTGGGCAATGCGTGATCAAATTTATTATCGAGAGGCCAAACACGCCCTAGTAAAGTCTAAGACTACCCTAGTAAAGGCGTAAAATGCCAGCGTAATTAGTTGCTTAATACTGAAATAAATTCACGTTAACAAATAATATTAATTAGACTCTACCCAGGCTCTTAATTGGGCCTGCGAACCACTTACTTGCGCCAACAAATCAGTTGATGCCGTAACAGCTTGCGCTAAGTTATCTTGATTGAGATTAAGCTCAATATCACGGGCTACATTAGATAAACTCGTGGCACCAAACTGTGCCGCGTTCGACTTTAAACTATGGGCATGACGAATCGCCGCTTCTTTATCGTTACCAATGGTTGCAATTACTTCATTACCAAGGCGCTCAAATTCACTGCAGCAAAATTCAAGTGTATCTTTAAACTGCTCACCAAGTAACGACTGCATACTTTCTAAAGCAGCCTCATCTATTTGTACTTCTGTCATATTTTAAGCCCTTCTAAACATTCCGTGTCATTTTATAATTAATAGTATTACTGTATATCTATGCGTAAAAAAATCCAACTTTATTACTTTATAAATGTATAATTATCAAAATACACTCGCAATAAAAAGTTTAATTAATGACTCGCCAAGTTTGTGAACGCTGTTTG
This sequence comes from Pseudoalteromonas sp. 2CM41L, assembly GCF_023161905.1. NCBI lineage: Bacteria > Pseudomonadati > Pseudomonadota > Gammaproteobacteria > Alteromonadales > Pseudoalteromonadaceae > Pseudoalteromonas > Pseudoalteromonas sp. 2CM41L. Next base: position 199,958 of record NZ_JALNTN010000005.1, on the reverse strand, counting down.
TTTACGCCCTCTACCTGTATATGCGGGGCCATTAAACGTTTAACAAATAAAGTTAGCGTGGTTATTCTACAACACCCCAGTGAAGAAAAAATAGCGAAAAACACGGCAAAATTGCTTAATTTGAGCCTAACTGACTGCAAAATAATCAAAGGGGAAAATAACACCGACTTTGCCATGCTCAACTCTTTACCTGTTAAGTCCACGGTACTGCTCTACCCTAATGAGCACGCCACCTACTTAGATGATGTAAAACCAAAGCCAGCCTTAAGTAACATTACGCATTTAATCGTGATTGATGGCACCTGGAAAAAAGCCTATAAAATTTTGCAGCTGACCCCGCTACTCACTAAATTTAAAACAGTGAGCTTTAAGCAGTTACCGCAAAACCGTTACGCTATTAGGAAAGCTCCCAGAGCCGACAGTCTCTCTACACTTGAGGCCGTTGCACATAGTTTGTTGTTAATAGAGCAGCTAAACCCTGCTCCGCTTTACAATTTATTAGATGAATTAATACAAAAACAAACCCAACACATGCCCGAACACGTAAAAGCACGTTACTTAAATTAGCCACAATTAAATGTAAATGCGTAATTACCCAAACAGATTAAAACGCGGATTCACTCGTAAAGGGCCAGACTACCGCTTTGACGACCAAGTTGACTTTAGTGATATTAGAGACACCTTTGGCTTTAGATCTATGGTGGTAGGAAAATGGGTGACCAAAGAAGAGCATTTTATTAGTGCAAACTTAATTTACGATGCCCTCGCCGACCTTGCTCAAATATTACATTTACCGCCCAAAGCCATTGGCCTGCGCGGCAAACTAAATTTTGCCTTTGGGCATGGCGGTCAAAAAGGCGTACAAGCGCATTATAACGCAGCTTCACAAACCCTTGCTTTAGCAAAAAACGCCGGCGGTGGCGCATTGGCTCACGAATGGTTTCATGCCTTTGATCACCATATAAGCGAGCATTTATTTAATGCAAAACCTCGCTTTGGTTTTGCCTCAAAGCTGTGGCTTTCAAATACACCAAATTTATCTCACCCACTTAATAGTGCGCTAAACGATTTTTACAAAAACGTGTTTTTAGATTTTGATGGGGAAGATGCGAATGAATTTGTACAAACGTGCATAAAACACGACCAAGCGCACAACATGAATTACATGAGTATGCCTGAGGAATTAGCAGCGCGCTGCTTTGAAGCCTGTATAGATGCTCACAGCACTATTCAAAATAGCTTTTTGGTTAGTGGCTTAAAAAGCAGTAATTTAATTTACCCTGATAATGAGCATATTAATAAAGCAAATAAAGCCCTTAATAAGTATTTTGAACTACTAGGTTATGCACTTCATAAATCTCAATAAGCCACAAACTACCTTGTAAACTTTAATTACGTGAAAAATCTTATATTTAATCTATCCTATCCTAAAGCATTAATAATTTTAAAATAAGTAGCAACTAAATGGTAAATACTGATTTTTCAAATAAAAAGCATGGCGCTATCTCTTTTGTTTATATTGTTCCCTTAACTGTAATTGCAATTTTATCTATCTGTATTCACTTTATGCTTGATGAAGTCATTGAAGCGCAAACCGATACTGGAAAACTCGTAAATGTAAGTGGTCAACAAAGAATGCTTTCGCAACGGGTGAGTATGTTTACTTTAGAGTACTTAATGTATGGCTCGCAGGATTCTAAATTACTGGCCATTAATGCTTTAAACTCTTTAAAAAGTAATCATAAATACTTATTAAGTGAGCATTATGGGGCGCAAGTATTAGGCGATGAAAGCCCGCTATCTAAGGAGTTGTTAGCAATGTATTTTAAAGAGCCTATTAATGTCGATAAAAAATTAAGTATGTTTTCAGATAGAGTTGAAGAAGTACTAAAGTTAAAAACACAAACACTTAATTTAGATACAGCGCAAGAAAGCTTTTTTTCTTTAGCAAAAGAGCCGCTTTTAAAAGCGTTTAATACGGTAGTTATGCAGTACGAAAAAGAGAGTGTTGACAGGGTCAAAAGGCTACACACTATTCAAGGCATTGTAATTATAGTTATTTTATTATCTATATTAGTCGAGTTTTTACTCGTTTATAAAGCCAGAAATAAAAAACACATTTAATATCAGTTTAAGCAATAATACACATTGGTATAAATTATTAAGCGTTTAAGCTAGCAAAACAAAGCCATTTAAACGCTTAATAGTTTTATATTGTTATAGGTTATCGTCGCTAATGCGGCTTGCTACCGCACTACTTTGATCTTTATATTTTGCGTCTTTACGAATGTTGTATGGGTTTTCGCACGGGCCTGAAAGCATTTCAAAACTCATTGCACCAATTTTCATCATTGGGCGCAGCGCCAGTGGCAACTTACCTGAATTGTAAAATTCTAAAACAATATTACCACTCCAACCTGGGTCGATTCTGTGCGCTGTTACATGCACCATTAAACCTAAGCGGGCAAGTGATGAACGACCATCTAACCAGCCTACTATGTCGGCAGGAAGTGTTACTTTTTCATGGGTAATGGCCAATGCCAGTTCACCTGGGTGTAAAAAGAAAGCTTCGCCCTCGGCAAGCTCAATCTCTTCACTCATGATTGATTCCATAGCCTTATTTAACTGATCTTTAGGGCCACTTAAATCTACGTACGCTGCGTTATGTGCGTTAAAGGTTCTAAATTTGTTCCCTAAACGCAAATCGGCTGTCACACCCGAAATCATTTCATTAGTCGGCGCAGGCTCAATCACTATGCGGCCATCGCTTAAATATTCTTTAATATGGGTATCTGAGAGTCTCATTTTTTCTTAGTCCTGCGTTATCACTATCTCAACACTGTGTTGGTGCTGCTGATAAAAAAGCGTGCTGGCAATCAATCTTGCCGCTGCGCTGTATGTGTTGCTAATAGCCGCGCTGGTATCGCTGGCGATTAATTTACCTTGCTCTGAGTATTCACGAATATCTATGGCAAGTGGAATATGGCTTAACACCGGTACGCCGTGTTTATGGGCAAGTTTTTCTGCGCCATCTTTGCCAAACACATGGTTGGCTTCACCGCAGTGGCTACAAATGTAGTGACTCATATTTTCTATAAGCCCAAGCACAGGTACGTTAACTTTATTAAACATTGCAATGCCTTTTTGCGCATCGGCAAGGGCTAAATCTTGCGGTGTCGTCACAATAACAGTGCCGCTGGCAGGCACTTTTTGGCTCATTGTTAGCTGTATATCGCCCGTACCCGGTGGCATATCAACAATTAAGTAATCAAGTTCGCCCCAATCTGTCTCGTTTAATAATTGGTTGAGCGCTCCCGATGCCATTGGCCCTCGCCATACCGTTGCGTCATCACTTGGCACTAAAAAGCCGATTGATTGCGCTTTAATGCCGTTGGCATCAAATGGCTGTAGTAGTTTGTTATCTTTGGTTTGTGGCTCTGCACCCACAAGCCCTAAAAGCATAGGAATAGAAGGCCCGTAAATATCAGCATCTAAAATCCCTACTTTAGCGCCTTCGCTTTTAAGCGCCCCGGCTAAATTTACAGCGGTAGTGGATTTTCCTACCCCCCCTTTACCTGAGGCAATCAGCACAATGTGTTTAATGGCTTTAAATTTTGCAGGCTCTTTTATACTCACCACAGAGTCTATGGTAACCGGTGTATTTATACTTTCACTTACGTGCTGCTCAACTAACGGCATTTCTGATTGAGCCGCAAATGGCAGCGTTATTTTAATGTGTATTGATTTATCGTCATTTTGCGAAATGGTATCAATAAAACTTTCATCAATACCTACGGCAAATGCCGCGCTTCGATACGCCGCTAAGGCAGTAATAATCGGTTGTTTTTGCACCGATTTAGAGGAGAATAGTTTCGACAGTCCAAACATAGCAATTAAATAGCGTTTCTTTGATGAAAAGTGCCACAGAATTATGTAACATTCAGGGCATTAACACCAGTCAATTAACAAAAATCCATAAGCTGCGCGTACCGTTAGTCCAAAGCTTATGGATAAATTAATGATAACCGCCTTTTTTGTAGTAAAAATGGTGGTTTATCCTCAATTCGGAATGATTATGACGCAGCGAAAGATCCTCATTACCAGCGCATTACCTTATGCAAATGGCCCTACTCACTTAGGCCATTTATTGGAATATATTCAAACTGATATTTGGTCACGTTTTCAAAAGCTACAAGGCCACGAAGCTTATTATGTTTGCGCCGACGATGCTCACGGCACGCCAATTATGCTTAATGCGCAAAAGCAAGGGATCACGCCTGAAGAAATGGTTAAAAATGTAAGCATTGAACGCCAGCGCGACTTTGCCGACTTTAACATCAAGTTTGATAAATACCACAGCACCCACAGCTCAGAAAATAAAGAGCTGAGTGAGCTTATTTATAACCGCCTTAATGATGCGGGCCATATTAAAAAGCACACTATTTCACAGTTATTCGACCCTGAAAAAGGCATATTTTTACCAGATCGCTTTGTAACAGGCACTTGCCCAACGTGTAAGTCTGAAAACCAAAATGGCGATAGCTGTGACTCGTGTGGCGCAACTTACAGCCCAACCGAATTAATAAGCCCGCGCTCGGTAATGTCAGGTGCAGAGCCAATTCTAAAAGATTCAGAGCATTACTTTTTTGATCTGCCAGCATTTGAAGGCATGCTTAAAGAGTGGCTACACTCTGGCTCTATTCAGCAAGAAATGGCGAATAAATTAGATGAGTGGTTTACCGATGGCCTGCAACAGTGGGATATTAGCCGCGATGCGCCTTACTTTGGTTTTGAAATTCCAAATGCACCGGGCAAATACTTTTATGTATGGCTAGATGCGCCAATTGGCTACATGGCAAGCTTTAAAAATCTATGTGACGAAAAAGGCCTCAACTTTGATGCATTTTGGGCTGAAGGTTCTGATGCTGAGCTTTATCACTTCATTGGTAAAGACATTATTTACTTCCACAGCTTATTTTGGCCAGCCATGCTAGAGGGCGCTAATTTTAGAAAGCCAACTAACGTGTTTGCACATGGCTTTGTAACCGTCAATGGCGAAAAAATGTCTAAATCAAAGGGTACGTTTATAAAAGCACGTACTTACCTTGATAACCTAGACCCAGAGTACTTACGTTATTACTACGCAGCTAAATTAAACAGCGGTATTATTGACCTCGATTTAAACCTAGAAGACTTTGCACAACGTGTAAATTCAGACCTAGTAGGTAAAGTAGTAAACATAGCAAGCCGCTGTGCAGGCTTTATTACTAAAAAGTTTGACGGTAAATTAAGTAGCACAATTATGCAGCCAGAACTACTTGAAGAATTTCAAGCTGCTGCACCGAGCATTACTGCCCACTATGAAAACCGTGAATACAGCCGCGCGATTCGTGAAATTATGGCCCTAGCCGATAAAGCAAACCAATTTATTGATGCCGCAGCGCCATGGGTACTCATTAAAGACGAAGCAAAACAACAAGAAGCGCACGAAGTGTGCTCGCTTGGCCTTAACTTGTTCCGTGTTTTAATCACCTATTTAAAACCTGTATTACCAGGTATGGCTGCAAACGTAGAAGCCTTTTTAAATGACGACTTAGCATGGGATGGCGTTCAAAACGCGCTCGTTGCACATCCTATCAATAAATTTAAGCCGCTCATGCAACGTGTAGAAATGGATAAAGTGAACAAAATGGTTGAAGAATCAAAAGAAAGCCTAGAATCAAAAGTAACAATTGACCCTAATAGCCCACTTGCAAAAGAGCCAATTGCGGATGAAATTGAATTTGATGACTTTGCAAAAGTAGACTTACGCGTTGCTAAAATTGTTAAAGCAGAGCATGTTGAAGGCGCCGATAAGCTACTTAAACTTACGCTGGATTTAGGCGGCGAAACACGCCAAGTGTTTGCTGGTATTAAATCGGCTTACGCACCAGAAGACATTGAAGGCAAACTGACTGTAATGGTTGCAAACCTTAAGCCTCGTAAAATGCGCTTTGGTATGTCAGAGGGTATGGTATTAGCTGCAGGCCCTGGCGGTAAAGAAATTTACATTCTTAACCCAGACGATGGCTCAGAGCCAGGCATGCGTGTAATGTAATTTATTACTTATAAAAAACCGCTGATATTTCAGCGGTTTTTTTATGAGAAAAAAACGTTTATACCAATTCGCTTAATTAAGTGTGCTATTTTGAGGGTGCAAAAGCGTGTTGATAACTAGACAAAAACTCGCTATTTAATTATTCAAAATGATCAAAGTGAAAGCTTTTTAACGCGTTTAGCCCCAAAATGATTAAGTATTATTGCCGATTGCTGTTACACGTGTGACTCTGTATTAAATAAAGTGAAGTGACATTATGAGCCAAATTTTAAATGCCAAGAGAATAAAAATAAGCAACCAAATTAAGCAACATAAGTTAGTTGCTATACTTCGCTTAAAGCAACAAAGCGATGTAGCCCCTTTAATTAATTGCTTAGTTAATACAGGCATTAACACACTAGAAATCACCTCAAATACACCTGGCTTTGAGCAAGAAATAGCAAAAGCACGCGCTGCTTATAAAAATACACTCATTGGCGCTGGCACAATAATTAACACCGCCCTTGCGCAACAAGCGATTGATGCCGGTGCGCAATTTATAGTTACACCAAATACTAATCAAGCAGTGGTAGAGCTTGCCCACCGCCATGGTTTACCTGTGTTAATGGGCGCACTCACCCCTACCGATATTGCCAATGCCATAGAGTATAACGCCGATATTATTAAAGTTTTTCCGGCAGGTAGTATGGGGATTAATTACTTTAAAGCGCTAACGGGGCCTTTTTCTGATGTGCCATTAATGCCCGTAGGCGGCATTAATTTAGACAACCTAACACATTGGTTTGCAGCGGGGGCATGCGCAGTCGCGGTAAGTAGTGATTTTAGTAAGCCGATAAATAACAAACAGCAATACGACACATTAAGCCAATTGGTGAGCAAATACATATCAGCGGTCGCTCACTTAACAAACTAAATAATACAGCTAAAAGTGAGCTTTTATTAAAAGTAATACAGCTTTAATAACGCTCTTTTAACTCCCCAATTTCTTTTTGATTTTAGTTTGCCACTCAAGTGCAAGCTCGGGTAGTTCAAGTGCTGCTAATAATACGCTTTCATAATCTGGGTATTGTTTATCAAAAAACGCCTGAAACAACGTTTTAACCGAAATGTTATGCTCAGCTTTATGTTCAATAGTCACTGCATCGCCCGTTTTAGCAACACCTTGCTCAAGCACTCTAAAATAAACACCCGTGTGGTAATACTGAGTAAACAGTTTTAGGCTTTGTTTATTATTAAGTGCAATAGCCAATTTAAAGCACGGTACACGGGGCTGGCTTACCTCAAGCAGTGCAGTACCTAAACGAATACGATCGCCTATGTGAATATTTTGCTCATCAAGTTCTGAAATTGTGAAGTTTTCGCCAAAGGCACCGACTGCTAAATCATCATTTTTAAGGGTGTGCTTCCAATAATCGTAATGATTGTGCGAAAACGCATAAACCGCTTTATCCATCCCGCCATGATTGACTAAATCGGCTTGTTCATCACCTATTATATTCAGCTTTTCAATAACAACCGGCTCATTGGTTGGTGTTTTAAATATACCTGTTTTGACCTCTTTGCCGTTATGCACAACCGTTTTTATTTTAGAGATGTTGGTAGAGATTATTTTCATCTTAAACCTTTGATTATAGCTAAAAGTAAGAGTGCGTAAGTTTCATCATTCATCCTTGATGATCAACAAAGTAAGATTATAAGTCAAAAATATATAACAAAGTTAAAATAAGAAACACTACAAATACAGGGGTAAGTAAATAGAAAAGGATATTTGCTATGGTTTTGTGTTTTTCTCTAAAGCGAAGCATACCATTGTAAGTCGCTCTAAAAAGTGGGAATGTAATAAAAGCTCTAAAAATTGCCCATGAAACAAAACCGCATTGGAGTTTTATTTCCAGCCAAAACTGCTCCGGATTAATATTTAAAGATTGACTCGGAGAGCTTTTGGACCCAATTGACCAGCCAGTTAATAGCTCTAACATAATTATAAAAATAAGTAGAGCCGCTATCCAAAGGTAAGCTGACTCTATTGATTCTCTTTTTGAGATAAATTTTTTCATTAATATTATATAAACGCATTTATATAGGCTTACACAGACCTACTTTTCCCACTTGTTTAACGCTTGCTTGTCGCTTTGTTTAAACTCAACCCAGTTTGAGGAGTCTTTAAAATGCTCTTTTTTCCAAAACGTAGCGTGGTTTTTTAAGTAATCCATAATAAACTGTGCGCCTTCAAACGCGGCTTGGCGGTGGCGGCTAGTTACGCCAACAAATACAATTTGCTCACCAAGCGCTAAATAGCCTACTCGATGAATAATACTTATGCGGGCAAGTTGCCAGCGTGTTTGGGCTTGCTCGGCTATAGATTGCAGTAGTTGCTCAGTCATCCCAGGGTAGTGTTCAAGCTCAAGGGCGATTACGTTATCGCCGCTGCTAAATTCTCGCACCAGCCCCGTAAACGTCACTACGGCACCATCACTTTTGTTATTACTGCAAAGTGCGCCATGTTGCTCGCCTACTGAAAAATCCTGTGTTTGTACGTTAATGCTTATACTCATTAGCCACCCGTCACTGGTGGGAAAAAAGCAAGTTCATCCCCTGCTTTTACAAGCTCATCGCTTGATGACATAGTTTGATTAAGCGCACACAATACATCACGCTCTTCAAGCCATGCCTGCCAATGTGGGTTTTGCTCAACCAGCATGTGTTTAAACGCTTTAATGCTAAGAGGGGCCGCTATCTCAACGGTTAACTTATCGCACTTTAGGCGCTCTTTAAGTTGGCCAAAAAACAGTACGTTTACATGCCCTGCATCAGTATCATTTAAATTAGTCTCGCTGCCAGCTACCATTCTTGCCTCCTGCTTTTTGCGTTACACGCATACCGTGTATTTCCATAAGCGGGTCGGCGGCTTTACACATATCAAATAATGTAAGGGTCGCCACAGATACAGCGGTGAGTGCTTCCATTTCAACGCCCGTTTTGCCCGCCAATTTACAGTAGCTGGTAACTTTAATTTGGCTATTTGCTTCATCAAGTTCAAAATCAACGGCTACTTTACTCAGTGCCAGCGGGTGACAAAGCGGAATTAAATCTGCGCACTTTTTAGCGCCCTGAATACCCGCAATTCGGGCAACGCCTAGCACGTCACCTTTTTTATTTTGATTAAGCAACACTTGCTCAAAAGCCTGTTTGCTCATTTTAATGTAGGCCTCGGCAGATGCATCGCGCAGAGTGACCTCTTTTAGCGATACATCAACCATATTTGCTTGGCCGTTTTCATCTACGTGGCTCAGCATATTATTGCTCTCGCGATTCGCATTTTTTACCAATAGTAATATGCGGGGCAAAGTTACATGGCTTGTGCATTGAGTCTAACTGATCTTTTATAATACCTGTCCAGGCTGTTTTACATGCGCCTGTAGAGCCAGGCATACAAAAAATAACGGTGTTATTGGCAAGGCCCGCCAACGCACGTGATTGAATAGTTGAGTTACCAATTTCGCCGTACGAAATATGTCTAAATAGCTCTCCAAACCCATCTACACTTTTATCAAACAGCGGTGCAAATGCCTCTGGTGTTGAGTCGCGCTCGGTAAAGCCCGTACCACCGGTTACTAAAATAGCGTGAATGGTGTCATCGGCAATCCACTGCGATGCAACTGCTCGCATTTGGTAAACATCATCTTTAACTATGTCTTTATCCGCTAAGTGATGGCCTGCTTCAGTAAGGGCTTTAATTAAATAATGGCCTGAAGTATCCGTAATTTCATCGCGTGTGTCGCTTACTGTCATTACGGCAATGTTTAGTGCGATTTGTGACTCAGTTGTGTGGCTCATAGGGTTCTTCTCAATAAATTAGGTTTGTGTTGGTCAAATTGCTCGTTAACAGCTTTAAATTGCGCCGGTGTATTGGTATTAACAAGTGCATGCGCTTTATTACATTTTAACGTTTGCACACCAATACTACGGGTAAACTGTTTAATTGATTTATGACTATTTACGTTTATGAGTAATTGTTTTAAATGACGTTTAACGCTTTGGGTGTTACGAATATACAGGGGTAACGGTTCATTTTCAAAGTGCCACGCATGTATTTGTGGCTGATTTTTTTGAAAGTGGGGGTTATCGCTTGCTGCAGATGCAATTTGCGATAATAACGTGCAAGTAAGCAATGGCATATCAACAGCGGTTACAAGTATATCTTGCTCTGTTGCCATTAAGGTTGAATAAATCCCCCCAAGCGGGCCCGAACCTGGGTATATATCAGGTATGTATTGCGCAGTAGCACTTTGTACATTACGGCTTATAAGTACATCACTTGCTCCTGCTGCTGTTAATAACTCACATGCATTTTGCAGTAAGGTTTTATTTTTTAAAATGAGATTCGCTTTATCGCTGCCCATTCTGGATGATTGCCCACCAGCGAGTACAACTCCTGTAAACACGGCTTTATTGCTCATTTTAGCCGCCCAACATAGCTAAATGGGTTGTAGCGCCCGTTAAGCGCTTATCAAGCTCATGGCTAATAGTTTTATTGCCCATTGCTGCTTGAATAGCGTTTACAGTGGCTGGCGTATCTTGCGCATTTAAATACGGGCGTAAGTCTATTCCCTGCTCGGCAAACAGGCACAAATGTAGTTTGCCTAATGACGATACTCTTAATCGGTTACAGCTTTTACAAAAATCTTTACTGTAGGGCATAATTAAGCCAATGCGACCCTCAAAATCGGGATGACAAAACTCCTCTGCAGGGCCGTTTAATTTACCTCTTACTACCTGTAACCAACCTTGTGCTAAAAGCTGCGTTTTAACACTTTGCCCGCTTACATGGTTTTGTTCAAAAAAGGTGGCACCATTACCTGTTTCCATTAATTCAATAAAGCGTACCGTTACTTTTTTATGTTTTACCCAGTCTAAAAAATCATTTAATTGGTTTTTATTAAATTGCTTAGCCAGCACGGCATTTATTTTTATATCTTTTATACCCAGCTCAATTGCCCGGTCTATCCCTTTTAAAATATGGGTTAGTTTGTCGTGTCCTGTAATTAATTTAAACATGCTCGGGTTTAAGCTATCTATACTAATGTTTAGCGCATCTAGGCCAGCGCTGTAAAACTCATCAATTTTATTAAATAAGTTAAAACCATTGGTTGTTATGGCGACTTTTTCTATGCCTGGAGTGTTTTTACATTGCTTTATAATGTCGGTTACGTCACTGCGTAAACACGGCTCACCGCCTGTAATGCGCACTTTTTTTGTGCCTAATTGCGCAAACGCATTTACTAAGGTGTTTATTTCGCTTTTTTTTAAAAAGTTACGCGGGGTATCGCACTGATACCCATTTGGTAAACAATATGTGCAACTAAAGTTACACACATCGGTAATTGAGAGGCGCAAATAGTTAAACTGCCGACCAAATTGATCATTAAGCATATGCTTCCTTGTTTATTTACATTTCAACTGCAACATCAATACTGTTAGCGTTTTGCGTAGTATGCTGCTTTATTAATTGGCTTAACTGGGTTTTACACGACCCACAGTTAGTGCCGCATTTTAGTTTAGACCCCAATTGTTCTACTGTATTTTCACCACTTTTAATGGCGTTTATAATGGGTTGTTCACGTACTTTAAAGCAACTACATACTTGTGCGCCTTGAGTAAATTCTTCATCAGGCGTGGCATACAACAATGACTGTAATTGGCTAAAGGTTATTAAAGGCTCTGCAAATAAATGATTTATCCACTCAAGTGATATGTCTTTTTGAGCTGGCGTAATAACCGCAACAAACACTAACTGCTGGTTTTGAATACATTGAACATGCATTGCTTTTGCACTGCCCATTGCCGACCACTGCCCTTGTAACCCTGTCAGTGTTTGGCAATAATAAAGCAAATCATTTTGCTGCTCATTGAGCGCTAACTGGTAGTTAACACAATTACTTGCGTTAACTTTAAGCCAAAAATCACTGTTAATATTAAGCTCTGTTTTGCTAAAAATTTGCATGTACTGAGCAAACTGCGCTTTAACTAAATTAACAGCACCATGCTTACACTCAGCCTGGCCCGAAATAGGGTCAACAACCGATTGATAGAGGCCACTTACCGTAGCGGATGATGCAAATTGCTTGTTCCAGTGAATAGGCATAAAGCACTCACCTTTACGCACAGCATCCGTTACTTTTGCATGAGCTGTAACCTGCCCAGTTTTAGCATTGGCAGTTATTAAATCGTTTGCTTTTATGTTTAATTTCCTGGCATCTATGGGGTTTATTTCAATATATGGGCGGGTTATATGAGTAGAAAGCGCTGTACTTTTTCCGGTGCGGCTCATTGTATGCCATTGGTCGCGTATTCGCCCTGAGTTCATTACAAACGGGTAATCGCTTGATGTTTGCTGCACAGGAAGTTTGGGCGTTATAGGTATAAAGCGGGCTTTTTTATCTGCGGTGCTAAATTGTTTATTAACAAAAACCTGCCCGTTTTTATATGGCTCATTTTTTAGTACCGGCCACATAACGGGTTTTAAGTTATCGTACTGCTGCTGCGAAAGCCCTACTAAAGCTGATAAATTTAATAGCCTCTCACCATTATTTTCAAAATCAGTAAGTTGTGCCCATTCTTCAAAAATGCCACTGGGGTCTGTAAAGTCAAATCCTTCAAAACCCATTTTTTGGGCAACTAAACACATTATTTGCCAATCGTTTTTAGCCCCCGAAAATGGCTCAACTAGCGGGCGCTGCCTCGATATTCTGCGCTCTGAATTAGTCACTGTGCCGTTTTTTTCGCCCCATCCGGTTGATGGGAACGCCACATCAGCAAATTTTAGCGTATCACTTTTAGCAATACAGTCAGACACAACCACCAGCTCACATTGCTCAAGTGCATTTTGTATGGCTGCGTTATTAGGTAGGCTCACCATCGGGTTGGTTGCCATTATCCAAATAGCTTTTATTTTCCCTTTGGCGATTTCATCAAACATATCAATCGCATTACACCCTGCTTTTTTAGCTATTGTTGGCGATTGCCAAAAACGCTGCACTAACTGTTGGTGCGCGTCGTTTTCAATGTCTAAATGTGCTGCTAATTGATTTGCCAAGCCCCCTACTTCACGCCCACCCATAGCATTAGGTTGCCCAGTTATTGAAAACGGGCCACATCCAGGTTTTAACAATTTACCCGACGCTAAATGCGCATTTATAATGGCATTACACTTATCGACCCCTGAGCTTGATTGGTTAATACCCATTGAATAAAAACTAATAGCGGTTGGGCTTTGTGCAAATAAGGCGTAAAAGTCACTGACTAGCTGCGCGTCGATATCACAAAAATCACTGACCGCTTTTACACTCCACTTTTTAGCCTCTGCAAGCGCTGTTTCAAAGCCGTTTGTATGCGCGTTTATAAATTGCGTATCTAAATAGTTATGTTCACTTAAATAATTAAGTAAGCCGTTATAAAGAGCCCCGTCGCTGCCTGGTTTTATATTTAAAAAGGTATCGGCAAGTTCGGCTGTATCTGTTTTTCGCGGGTCGATAACCACTACTTTCATGTTTGGATTAAGCTTTTTTGCGCGCTCCATACGCTGGTATAGTACCGGGTGAGTCCAAGCTGCATTTGAGCCAATTAAAATAAGTAGCTCAGTTTGCTCTAAATCTTCGTAGGTACATGGTACTACGTCCTCACCAAACGCACGTTTATAACCGGCAACCGCCGATGACATACACAGCCTTGAGTTTGTATCTATATTGCCTGAGCCTATGTAGCCTTTCATTAATTTATTGGCAACGTAGTAATCTTCAGTCAGTAACTGCCCCGATACATAAAACGCAACCGACTCCGGTCCATGCTCTTTAATAATGGCGTTAAATTTGTTGGCAACGTAATCAGTTGCCGTATCCCAGCTGGCGGGTTCGTTATCAATAAGAGGCGAGGTTAAGCGGTTATCACTGCCGGTGGTGTCAAGCAAATGCGTGCCTTTAACACACAAGCGGCCAAAATTAGCGGGATGCTCGCGCGTGCCTTCAAGTTTTGTTGGGGTATTATTTAATAATGAAATATCAACCCCGCACCCTACACCACAATAAGCGCAGGTAGTTTGTTTAAGCAAAGGCGTGTTTGAACAAGTGTTTAAAGTTTCCATACTGCTCTCTTATTATTTGCGTTAAGCGCTCTGTGATACTGGCTCATCTACTGGGGTTAACGTGGCTATTTTATTATTTAGTGCACTGCTAATAACGTTTTGCACTAGTTTTTCACAGCCTCCACAGCCCGTACTTGCTTTAGTAGCTTGCTGCACTTTATTTAAATCGCTACAACCTTGTATAACCGCTTGTTCAATAGTGTGTTTTGTCACTTTGTGGCACGCACAAATAATGGCATTTTGTGGCAAATCATCAGCGTTTAGCTCGCCCGCGTCACCTGCAAGCGGCATTATTAATGACTCTGCGGGCACACTAAGCTCAATGCCATTTAAGTGATACTGCAATAAATTATCGTAATCACTGGTATCGCCAACCAGTACAGCACCTAAGAGCTTATTGCCTTGCTCATTAGTGACTACTTTTTTGTAAACACCGTTTGGCTGATCTTCAAAGTAATAGCTAATTGCGCCTTCACTGCGTGCATGGGCATCACCAATTGAGCCTACTTCAACACCCATTAATTTAAGCTTGGTGCTCATATCGGCACCGCTAAATTCATCAGCACTATTTGAGGAATTGTTAGAGGTAGTGTGTAAAGCTTTGTTTGAAGACAGCTGTTGTAAAACATGCCCCGCCGCTACTTTTGCCATAGCGTAGCCGGGTGCTACAAGGCCAAAAATAAAGTTATTCCAAAGGGCGCACTCGCCTATGGCGTATATGTTTTCATCACTCGTTTGGCAATGGTTGTTTATTACGATGCCGCCGCGCTCACCTATTTCTAAATTAAACTCACGAGCTAGATTATCGTATGGGCGAATACCGGCCGAAAATACAATCATGTCTGTTTCTAGGGTTTGCCCCCCTTTAAAGCACATTTTATAACGGCTGTTTTCACCCTCTATAATTTGCTCTGTCGCCACTGATGTATGCACTGTAACGCCCAGCTCGGTAATTTTATTTTTAAGCAATCGACCACCAGCACCATCTATTTGTACGCCCATAAGTTGTGGTGCAAATTCTATTACATGGGTTTGCAAGCCAAGCTGCTTTAACGCGTTGGCTGCTTCAAGCCCTAATAAACCGCCACCAATTACTACGCCCACTTTGCTGGCATGTGCAGATTTTTTTATGGCGTGTAAATCGTTAATGGTTCTGTAAACTAGGCAATGCTCACGGTCTTTACCTGGAATGGGTGGTACAAATGCAAATGAACCGGTAGCCAATATTAACTTGTCGTATTCAAATGTTTTGCCTTTTGCAGTAGTGACTGTTTTTGCATCGCGGTTTATATCAACCACTTTAGAATGAGTATGAAAGTACACTTGCCAATCTTGATAGGTTTTACTGCAGGTAAGCGCTAAATCATCTTCGGTTTTACCTTTAAAAAAAGACGAAAGCTGTACGCGGTCATAAGCGAGTCGGTCTTCACCGCTGAGTACGGTAATCTCAATATTTTGAGTATCACCTTGTTGTGATACTAGCTGTTGTACAAAATGATGGCCAACCATTCCATTTCCGACAACTACAACACGCTGCTTGCTTGGCATTAAAATCACCTGTTTGATTTAAAATACACTTAACTTTAGATGGGTACTTTAAATGTATAATTTATTATGTGTTGGTTATAGCAATATGCAAGCCAGATATATAAACAATACATTTCAATAACTTAACCGAGTTAACACAGTAAAAAAGAAGTGAAAGCACCACAAGCTGGCGCTATTGCACCAACTTGTAACGCTTTAAATTACGAGGGCTAAAATTTAGCGCTTACCCATACCCACAGTTTTTGGGTATCAACTTTGCCTGCAGCGCTATCGCCTGCTGAATAATCGGCATATTTTGCGCCTACAGCATAGGTTTTATTAATAGGCTTTACGTATTGTACGTTTAGCTCTGTGCCTAAATCATCAACGCCATTGGCGCTATCGTTGGCATCAAAGCTGTGATACGCCAACAGCCATTTACCGCCGTAAGCTTTACCATTTAAACTTACATAAGTGTCATCAAGCCCTTGTGCTGGGGTTGCTAAAAACGTATCGGCCCAGCCATTAAATTTATGCATTGTGGCAAGCGGCGTGGCAAAACCATAATCGCCGTTATCAGAACCCAGTGACTCAATACCAGCTTTTAATGTAACGGCTTCAATACCTAAACCGCCTAAATCTATCCCCCCTTCAAATGCATAGTAATCAGCGTCAAAATCACTCATGCTCGTTGATGCTGATTGCGTGGCGTACTGTGCTTTATAGTAAAATTTAATCTCACTGAGCGTTTTATTACCATTAAAAGAAACACCATAAGTATCTAAGCTGTCATTATCTATTGCATCGTCACTTAATAAATAGCTGTATAAAACCACCTTACCTAGGCTTGTTTTAAAGCTTGCATTGATAAGATGATCTGATGCATCAATATCTTTGCTATCGGCAAATATACGGTTGCGCTTACTTATGTAGCTATAGTGCAAGTTAATATCATTAAAGGTGTAATTTACTGTTGCAGCATCAAAAGTTTGCCTGTCTTGCCTAAAGCCAACGTGGCCTACAAAGCGCTGTCTATCGAGCGCTATTACTTGCCTACCTACTTTAATTGATAAAGCATCTTTTGCGTATTTAACAAAAGCCTGATCTACCTCTGTGGTTTCAGGGTCGGCTATTACTGAGTAATTTGTATTTTTACCCTGCGTATTGTTGTAATCGTCTACACCTAATAGGCTTCGGCTATCTTCGACCTCTAATAAAGCAGAAAAGCCATTCACTTCATCCGTTTTATGAGTAAGGCGTGTACGCAGCGTTAAGCTACTGGCATCTTTTAGTGCGTTATCTTGCTCTGCACTTTCATAGCGCAACCTAAAATTAAGGTCGGTTTGCGCTGCAACACTAATAGAAGGCGCTGCAATGCACCCTATCATTAAAATAATAGGTAAGTTATTTTTATAATTTAACATGTTGGTCTCTTAGTTTTTAATTATGAGCACGCACAATAAAATGATAAATAAACACAGCGAAATGCTCTTCCAGAGTAATACTGGATCGCGTTTCATTATTGAAATTTTGTTGGCTGAGCTCTGTAAATGTGGATTAGGTTTATTAATATCTGTTAAAAACTCAGAAAATGCGTGGTATCTGAGCGCTGGTTTTGGCGCAAGTGCTTTCATTAAAGCCTGATCTAACCAAAAGGGTATATCGGCTCGGTACTTGCGAATACTTGTGTATTGCCAGTGGCTGTAATCAATAGGGGTATGGCTTGCCGGTAATGTTTTATAAGGCAGCTTCGAGCACAATAACTCATAAGCAATCACCCCAAGCGAAAACATATCGCTTTTAAAATCGGCATGCAGCGAAATAAGTGTTTCAGGAGCCGTATAATCTATAGTCCCTTGCGGGCAGTCATCGGCTATTTGCTTAACCGACTCATCCATAGCCGCAACACTTACAGTACCGTAATCAATTAACGTAACTTTACCGTGAGCATCTATCATCACGTTATCGAGTTTTAAATCACGATGTACCATATCTAATCGCTGAAAAGCCCTTAGCGCATGCACTATTTGCTCTACAATACTGCGCACTTGAGCTATTTCTAAATAAGGGACATCGTGCTTATAGTCACTGAGGGTTTGTCCGTCCATGTACTCGCAAATATGATATAAAAATCGGCTTTGCGATTGTGTATTTAAAACCTTCATTACATTAGGATGATTAATACGTTGCCCTACCCACCCTTCGCGTATAAAGCCTTGAAGGTAATGTATATCGTCTTCAAAATTAACCGAGGGTGCCTTTAATACAACGGGAGGTGCATCAGGTGCTTGCTGTACCAAATAAATGTGCGATCGGCTGCTTTCGTTGATTTTACGAATAACCGTATATCCATCAATTATTTGGCCAACCTCTAATGCGGGTGGTATTTTTCGCTGCGTTAACGATTGATAAAGCTCATCTAGATTTTGCTGCGCAATGCTATTTACCTTCACTAATAAACAACTCACATTATCATCACTGCCTTGTGCTATAGCGCGTGAGGTAATGGCACTTGCTGCCTGCTCTAAGTTGTTATGGGCGTTTATTTCGTTGGCAATTTCACTATAGGGCAATACATCATGCACACCATCGCAAGTCAGTATGTAAATATCGCCGGCTTTTAGGTCCACTTCGTAAACATCAATTTCTTGATGTGACTGCGCGCCTAAAGCACGAGTGAGCGTATCATTTACTTTATGATCCCGCGTTATCGCTTCCATTTGATTATCGCGTAAACGCGTAATGCGAGTATCGCCTAAATGAAATATATACCCCGTAGCTGATTTTAATATAAGCGCCGTAAAGGTGGTCATCCAATCTGCTTGGCGTTGCCCTAAGTGGTTATAGTTGACTGATTGCGAATATAACCACTGATTTAAGCTAGCTAAAACCTTAGAAACCGATTTTTTGACCGCCCAACTGTCGGGTGTATTTAAATACTCATTTATAAAATGAGTAACACTGAGCTGCGATGCTTGTTTGGCATTTTTAGCCGATGAACACCCATCCGCTAAGCACGCAATAGCGCCTTTTGTTTCTTGTTGTTCGTGCTCAGTATTTAAAGCAGCAAACGCATCTTGATTTTCATCTTTTATGCCCGCGGCACTGTGCCCACCAAAAGAAACATCTAGCGTATTATTACGAACTTGAGCGTGTTGGGTTTCATCAAACATGGCTAACGCTGCCTTAAGTCACTGAAATAAGTTCAACAGAGCCATCTTCGTTTACTTCTGTCATGTGCCCATCTGGCTCTTTCATGAAAAATAACGCCCCTAATCCTAACAATGCACTGGCAGCAATGATCATAAAGAAAGTTTGGTAATCCACTAATGAGAGCGCCGTTAAATACACCACCGCACCTACGTTACCGTAAGCGCCTGTCATACCTGCAATTTGCCCTGTTAAGCGGCGTTTAATAAGTGGCACAGCAGCAAAAACCGCTCCCTCACCAGCTTGCACAAAGAACGAACACGCCATGGCAGCAGCTACTGCAAGCCAAAGTGGCCAGCTAGCGTCAACTAAGCCCATAACAAAGTAGCCAACAGCTAACCCTGAGGTAAGAACAATAAGTGTTTTACGACGACCCATTCTATCTGAGATCCAACCACCACCCGGGCGCGAGGCTAAATTCATAAACGCATAAGCAGAGGCCAGTAAACCTGCGTACACCATATCTAGGCCAAACACTTCCATAAAAAATAATGGCAGCATAGATACAACGGCCAGCTCTGAGCCAAAGGTGGTAAAATATAAAATATTAAGTACAGCTACTTGTTTAAATTCGTAGCGGTGTGATTCTGGCACGGGTTGTTTAAAGATATGTCCGTTTATATCAAAGGTTTTATATACCTCGTAAGCGTATAACAGCACTAAAAATGCATAAACGGCTAAAACAAAATTGGCAGAAATTAAATTAGCGCCTGTAGGAGACAACTTCCAAGTAAGTAAAGCCAGTGCGCCATACATAGGTAATTTCATAATAAGCAATAATACAAAGTCACCTTTACTTGTTACTTCCATTGCGCCTACTTTTTTAGGCTTAAAGTACGTCCCCCCTTTTGGTGTATCGGTTACGTTTATGTACCAAATAACACCAAAAATAACGCTAAGTACGCCCGTTAAACCAACGGCATAGCGCCAGCCATCGTCGCCGCCAAACATAAGCGCTAATACAGGTAGTAACATGGCAGCGGCAGCCGAGCCAAAATTACCCCAGCCACCATAAATACCTTCTGCTGTACCAAGCTCATTAGCCGGGAACCACTCGCTCACCATACGAATGCCCACTACAAAGCCAGCTCCAATAAAGCCTAGTGCAAAACGCGCGATAGCGGCTTGCTCAAACGTGGTGGCCATAGCAAACATAAAACACGGTATGCTACATAAAATAAGTAAAGCGGCATAAACAATACGCGGACCAAACTTATCTGTCAGCATGCCAACAACAACACGCGCGGGAATGGTTAAGGCCACATTTAAAATGAGAAGCGTTTTTACCTGTGCCATAGTTATACCTAGCGAGCCCGCTATTGCCCCTAATAATGGAGCATGGTTAAACCATACAAAAAAAGAGATAAAAAACACCATCCAGCTTAAATGTAGTATTTTCATTTTTCCGCTAAACGATATGAGATTAAACCCAGAACTCGGTTGCATGTTTTTTTCCTTGTAACGATTATTATTTTAAGCAGTGAGTACGACTTTGGTAGTAATAACACTGCGACGATTGTTAAATTAACGTTAACCGCTTTCAGCAATTACTAAGCCAACAATTAATAGGTAGGTTTTTCAGTTACTTATATTTTTGGGAATTAATATTTATTTCGCTTTGCACTATTTAAGCAGCTTTGTTGGGCGTAAACAGTGCAAAGAATTTTTAAGCTTTACTTGCTCTAGGTTTTAACTAATTGGTATTGTTAAAAAAAATTATGAGAACTCATTAATGCAAAAACCCCCTTTAACGTATCAGCAGCAATTACGCTATTCTCGTCATATTATGCTTCCTCAGCTAGATATAGATGGACAAGAAAAAATATGGCAAAGTCATGCTCTTATTGTGGGGTTAGGTGGATTAGGCTGCCCAGTTGCGCAGTACTTAGCTGCATCGGGCGTAGGTACATTAACGCTTGTAGATAACGATGTGGTTGATGCAACTAACTTGCAAAGGCAGGTGCTCTATAAACAAAGTGATGTTGGGTGCTTTAAAACCCACAGTGCAAAAAAACAGTTAACTCAGTTAAATGATGAAATAGAGATCCACACTATTGATGAATTTTTAAATGAAAACTCGCAGCTTGAACAATTACTTAGCAAAGTAGATGTAGTTATTGACTGCACTGATAACTTAGCAACACGAAATTTGCTCAACAGCGTCTGCTATAACACCCATACGCCCTTGGTTTCGGGCTCTGCCGTAAGGTTAGAGGGACAAGTAGCTTGCTTTACAATGGCGCCTAATAGCCATTGCTACGGGTGTGTGTCACAGCTCTTTGGCGAACAAACTCAAAGCTGTTCAGAGTCAGGCGTACTCTCCCCTATTGTAGGGCTTATTGGTAGTATTCAAGCAACTGAAGCACTTAAAATTATTGCAGGACTGCCTAGTAAACTCACCGAGCAGCTATTACTTGTAGATGGTTTGAGTATGGAGTTTAACCGTTTTAATATTGTTAAAAATAAGCACTGCCCTGTTTGCAGTGCTTAATTTAGTACACTGTAAATACATGACTGCTTTTTAGAGCCTAATTTAGCGTTTCTAGGTTATTTATTGTTAAATAAATCTGCTCGCCTAGGCTTACAGTACTTTGCTGCCATTGCCTTTTAGACACCGCGCAATACAGTAATTGCGTATCTACGTTAACTGTAAGTAGCCATTGCTCATCAAGCTGCTGGGCATTTTCAAGCATACCTATTAGTACGTTTGCACAGCTCTCGTTAATTGGTTTTACTTTGCTGTAGGTTATTTGGCTGCTTTCTATAATTAACTTATGGTTTTGTTTTACCAGCGAAGGCACTGCATATAAATGCTGCTGGCTATTACTAAGAGTAAGCTGGTAAAGACCAAAAGCCTCATTAAATTCAGGCTTACTATAACTAAGTATACTGAGTGGCGTTTGGCTCTTATTTGTATAAATACTTTGCACCACTTCTTGTGTTGCACCGCACTGGAGCACGTTGCCTTTCGCTATATGAAGTAATGTATCGCTGCAATAAAGTAGCTCTTTTAAAGAGTGGCTGACAATAATAAATTTAATACCATGGGATTTATTTAGTTGTTGAACAGCCCCCAACATAGTAAAACGCGTTGACCAATCTAAGGCGCTAAATGGCTCATCAAGTAAAACAACAGATTGCCCACTTAGTAGTGTTCTTGCAAAAATTACGCGCTGGCGCTCCCCGCCCGAAAGCCCCGACACATCACGATTTAGTAATGGGTTTAGTGCTAATAAATCAATTACCTGATCAGGCGTTAGGTTGTTACTTTTATTTTTACAATGCTTGTGAGTAAACAGTAAATTACCCATTACATTTAAATGTGGAAATAACGGGCACGACTGCAGCTGTAAAGTAAGTAGGCGTTTATCGGGCTTTAAATGGGTAATATTATGATTATTTATACACACATTTTGCGCCGTCGTAAGCCCTGCTATCGCCTGTAATAAGCTCGATTTGCCCGAGCCCGAAGGGCCAAACACCCCTAAAATATCAAATTGATTTATAGCTAAATCAACATGTAATTCAAAATCGTCCAAACGTTGATGACATTGTATTTTAAGCACGATTAGCAGCTCCGTTTATCACGGTTTTATTAAATTTAAACAACAACACTAAACACGCAAACGAGATTGCTAGTAATACCAACGACAATTGGTGCGCTGCCCCATAATTAAGCGACTCTACATGGTCGTACAACGCAATAGACACCACTTGGGTTTCGCCTTGTATATTGCCACCAATCATTAGCACTAAACCAAATTCTCCCAATGTATGGGCAAAGCCCAGTGCAAAGGCACTGCCTATGCTTGGCTTTAATAGCGGTAACGTTAAATACATAAAACGCTTAAATGGGCTGATCCCCAAGGCAATAGCAGCTTGATTATAAGTAGTATTTATTTGTTTAAAGCCCGCCAGTAACGGCTGCATCACAAAAGGGAGAGAGTAAAATAACGAGCCAATAACCACCCCTTGAAAACTAAACGCGAGCTGCGTACCCGTGAACCAAAACCAAAACTGGCCAAATGCATGAGTAGGTGAAAACAATACCAATAAATAAAAGCCCATTAGCGTAGGCGGCAGCACCAAAGGCATTGCTATAAGTGCTTCTAATATAGGCTTTAACTTACCTTTATAACTGGCTAGCTGCCATGCAAGCGGAATGCATATAATCAACAAAATAGCAGCCGTTATAAAGGCAAGTTTAATTGTAAGCCACAGCGCTGTTACATCACTTGCTAACATCACTTTCCTTTGCTTTATAACCAAGCTCTAATAATGTTTTTGCGGTTGAGGGGTCATTTAAAAAAGCCATAAATTTTTTAGCTGCCGTTAAATGCTTAGTAGCGCTTATGATAACGCCTTGCTGCGTTATTTCAGGGTGTTTTTCAGGTTCGATAAGCGTGTAATTTAAATATTTTTTATTTTTAGTTTTGCGATACGCCGACTTTAACGTAGATAACGCGACCAAGCCTTTAGCGGCATTGCCTGTTTCTACAAATTGAAACGCATGGGTAATATTATTTCCATACACAAATTCATACGGTGTTTTTATATAGTTTTTAGCATAATGCGCCGATGATTGCCCATATGGCGAAAACCTTGGATTAGCAATGGCTAATTTATGATTAATAACTGAGTTGCTTGGCTGCCACAGCGCTAATAAACCTATCGCATAGGTGGTTAAGCTATTTTTAAGTGCAAAGCCGTCTTTGATCAGTGCGTGTGGGCGTGCAGCGTCGGCTGATAAAAAAATATCGTACGGTGCACCATGCATAATTTGTGAGTGTAATACGCCGCTAGAAGCAGCTGATATTTTAATATTAATATTTTTCAGGGCTGGGTTAGTTACCAGCGTTTGCAGCACAGGTTTAAAATTGCTCGCAACGGCTATGTGCAGCGTTTCTTTTGCGTTAAGAGGATTGCTAAATACCACTAACAGTAATAACAAATAACCACACCATGTATTGTAAAGCTTAAACATTATAAGTATTGTTTTAAAAATCAGACACATTATAAAAAACAATATATATGAACGATGTATGCAATGCACCTGGTTTATTACCAGTAGAAACCGCAATCAGTAACATGTTAAGCGCTATTAACTTTGATAAAGCCGCAGAAACCATTTCAATAATGCACAGTGTTGGCCGTGTTTTAGCAAACGATATTAAATCCAATATAAATGTGCCTGCTCACGATAATTCGGCAATGGATGGCTATGCACTTTGCCTAAGCGAAGGGCTAACAACTTATCAGCAAGTAGGCAGTGTATTTGCTGGGCAAACCTTTAAAAACACCTTAACACCTGGGCAATGCGTTAGAATTATGACCGGCGCTGCCCTGCCCCCTGGCGCTAATGCGGTAGTTATGCAAGAAAACGCCAGCGTAGATAACGACAAAATAACATTTACAGGTCATATTGAGCTCAATAATAATGTGCGCTTTGCAGGTGAAGACATTGCAAAAAATAGTGTTGTTTTTAAAGCGGGCAGAAAACTAAAAGCGGTAGATGTAGGCTTACTTGCCTCTATTGGTATTAACCAAGTAAGTGTATATGAAACACTAAAGGTCGCGGTTTTTTCTACAGGGGATGAACTTATAGAGCCTGGCAATGCCCTTCCTGCAGGTGCTATTTATGAAAGTAATCGCGCTGTTATATTAAGCGAGCTTAATGATAACAATATAGAAGTGATTGATTTTGGGATAATTGCCGATGATAAAACGCTCATTAAAAACACGTTTTTAAAAGCAAACGAGCAAGCCGATGCCGTAATAAGCTCTGGTGGTGTATCGGTTGGCGAAGCCGATTTTACTAAAGAAGTATTAAATGAAATTGGCGATATTCATTTTTGGAAAATTGCCATGAAGCCGGGCAAACCCTTTGCTTTTGGTAAATTACCTAACAGCTACTTTTTTGGTTTACCAGGTAACCCCGTATCGGCAGCCGTTACGCTTGAGCGACTTGTAAAGCCAGCCCTTACAAAGCTTTCAGGAAATGAACATACTGCTAAGTTACGTTTAAAAGCAACCACCACAGCGCTGATTAAAAAGCGCCCCGGCCGTACCGACTTTCAACGTGGTATTGCCAGTACCGACGAAAACAATAACCTACTGGTAACGCCTATAAATAAGCAAGGTTCGGGGGTACTCTCATCGCTTAGCCACGCTAACTGCCTTATTGTGGTGCCCGCCGAAAGTGGCAATATTGCAAAAGACGAAACCGTAGAAATAGAGTTTTTGTAAAGCTAAAAATGCTACAGCTAACTTTATAATATAGCTGTAGCACTGCTGTTACTCTTAAAATATTTTAATATTGAGTGTTTGAATTAAACAATTTAGCTTTTCGCTACGTCCTACAAAATCTGCTTCGCTAAGTTTTTTAACACACTTTAGCGCATTTTTAGTCGCAAAGTATCTATCATAACTGAGGCTTCGCTCGCATTTTACGCTATACGTTGAAGGCCAACTCCCACCGGCACCAGTTGCTATGCCAACAACATTACATGTTGCATCTATATAGTGCTCCCATGCTTTTATTTGCGCTTTAACTGCATCTACTTGGTAGTCGTCATTTAGTTGCGGGTAGATTTCATTCATCATTTTACTGATTTTAATTTTGTATCTGTTGCCCTCTAAATTATAAATATTGCCTGTGTGCATTGCACCGCCTTCTGGCCAGCCATCTGCGCTTTCTCCAAGTGCACCAAACGATGAAACTGTAAAAGCTAACCCAATAACCATTTTATTCATTTTAAATCCCTTTATTTTTTTGAAACTAAGTCCTTAAATTAAAAATAAGAGCTTATTCATATTTTACAAAAATAATAAATAGATTAAAAACATTATGTTTTAGCTTTGCTAATTAATTTGAACTCTGGCTAAGATATTTACTAACATATTGAATCATGGTGATATTTAAATTTATTTTCTCTAACCAGAAATTTTAAGTAAATCCAACGCAGTTAGCGCTTAAAATGGCTGATAGAGATAGGTTTATTATCCAGAATTCAGGTTAATTTTGTTAAATACTATTGAGGTACTCTTACAACGCCCTCCATAAGCACACGAGCACTGCGGCTCATACTTGCTTTGGTAACTTGCCAATCTCCAGCTATTTTTTTAGCTTCTGCGCCTACCTTTAGCGTGCCAGAGGGGTGGCCAAAGTTAACTTCGTTTAATGTCCCGCCACCTGCGGCCACATTAACAAGCGTACCTTCAATTGCAGCGGCTGCGCCAATAGCTACTGCGGCTGTGCCCATCATAGCGTGATGAAGCTTGCCCATAGACATAGCACGTACTAATAAATCAATTGTTGTAGCTTCAATAAACTTACCACTTGACGCGTTATAATCTAATGGCGCTGCCACAAAGGCTACTTTTGGTGTGTGTTGGCGTGTTTGCGCTTCATTAATATTAGCTATTAACCCCATTTTGACTGCGCCATAGGCACGAATAGTTTCAAGTTTTTTAAGTGCGTCAGTATCGTTATTAATATCGCTTTGCAGCTCAGTGCCACTATAGCCAATATCCTCGGCATTAATAAATACAGTAGGAATACCCGCGTTTATCATGGTGGCTTTTAAAGTACCAACACCTGGTACTTCTAAGTCATCTACTACATTGCCTGTCGGGAATAACGCCCCTTCACCATCGGCGGGGCTTAAAAACTCTAGCTTTACCTCGGCAGCAGTAAAGGTCACGCCATCAAGTTCAAAATCGCCAGTTTCTTGCACTTCGCCATTGGTGATAGGCACATGAACTAAAATGCTTTTTTTAATATTAGCCTGCCATACTCGCACCACGGCTACACCGTTATCGGGTACTGTGCTTTTATCAACTAAGCCGTTCGTTATAGCAAACGCACCTACTGCGCTGGTTAAATTACCGCAATTGCCGCTCCAATCTATAAAAGGTTTATCTATTGCCACTTGGCCAAATAAATAATCCACATCGTGGTTAGGTTGCTCGCTTTTACTTAAAATAACCGTTTTACTAGTACTTGATGTTGCTCCGCCCATACCATCGGTTTGTTTGCCATATGGGTCGGGGCTACCAATTATGCGTAACAGTAAATTGTCGCGCGCCTCACCTGCCACTTGGGCAGGTTTGGGTAAGTCGGTTAACTTAAAAAATACACCTTTACTGGTGCCGCCGCGCATATAAGTTGCTGGCACTTTAATTTGTGGTTTAAACATAATGCACGCCCCTTATGCTGATTGCGTAGCTTCTAAAAAGTCTTGCGCAAAGCGCTGTAATACACCACCAGCGGCATAAATAGAAAGTTCTTCTTGGGTATCCAATCTGCATTTCATAGGTACTGTTAGAACCTCACCGTTTTTACGTGTAATCACTAAATCAAGCGTTGCACCTGGTGTTGGCTCACCTTTTACATCAAAGCTTTCGCTGCCATCAATGTTAAGCGTTTTACGGGTAGTGCCCGGTTTAAATTCAAGCGGTAAAACACCCATACCAATTAAGTTAGTACGGTGAATACGCTCAAAGCCCTCTGCAGCTATAACCTCAACGCCTGCAAGCCTTACCCCTTTTGCAGCCCAATCACGCGATGAGCCTTGACCATAATCGGCGCCGGCTACAATAATGAGTGGTTGTTTACGCTGCATATAAGCTTCGATTGCTTCCCACATACGTGTGTTAGTACCTTGTGGCTCTAATCGTGCGTATGAACCTTGTTTAACTTCGCCGTTTTCATCACGCACCATTTCGTTTAACAATTTAGGGTTTGCAAATGTAGCGCGCTGCGCTGTTAAGTGATCGCCTCGGTGCGTTGCGTACGAGTTAAAGTCCTCTTCAGGGACGTTCATTTTAGTTAAGTATTCACCCGCGGCACTGCTTGCCATAATAGCGTTTGAAGGCGATAAATGATCCGTTGTAATGTTATCGCCAAGTACAGCAAGGGCGCGCATGCCGGTCATGGTTCGCTCACCTGCAAGGGCGCCTTCCCAGTATGGCGGGCGGCGAATATAGGTACTTTGCTCGCGCCAGTTGTATAGCGGGTCGTTGTCTTCACCGTAATCTACGGTTAAATCAAACATAGGTTCGTACACTTTTTTAAATTGCTCTGGCTTTACGCTTTGTTTGATTACTTCATCTATTTCTTCATCGCTTGGCCATAAATCTTTTAGCGTTATATCGTTATCATTTTGATCTTTCCCTAGTACACCTTTTTCAATATCAAATCGAATAGTGCCGGCAATAGCGTAAGCTACCACTAATGGCGGTGACGCTAAAAACGCTTGCTTAGCATACGGATGTATACGCCCATCAAAGTTACGGTTGCCCGAAAGTACCGCTGTTGCGTATAAGTCGCGATCTATCACCTCTTGTTGAATTACAGGATCAAGCGCGCCACTCATGCCGTTACAGGTAGTACAAGCAAAACCCACAATACCAAAGCCAAGTTTTTCAAGTTCAGGGAGTAATTTTGCTTCTTCTAGGTATGATTGCACCGCTTTTGAACCCGGTGCTAATGACGTTTTAACCCAGGGTTTACGCATTAACCCTTTGGCATTTGCATTACGCGCAAGTAAGCCGGCAGCAATTACGTTGCGCGGATTACTGGTGTTAGTACAACTGGTAATAGCAGCAATAATACAGGCGCCATCTGGCATTAAGCCTTCTTCGTTTTCAACAACGCCAGATATACCTTCTTTGGCTAAATCGCTGGTGGATACACGACGATGTGGGTTTGAAGGCCCAGCAATATTGCGTCCAACGCTCGATAAATCAAATTTAAGCACGCGCTCATACTTTGCGGTTTTTAAACTATCGCTCCAAAGGCCAGCCGTTTTAGCGTAGTTTTCTACAAGCGCTATTTGCTCTTCATCACGCCCTGTTAAACGCAAATAATCAATTGTTTTATCGTCTATATAAAACATGGCTGCAGTTGCACCAAATTCAGGCGTCATGTTTGAAATAGTTGCTCTGTCGCCAAGGGTTAGTGCATCAGCACCTTCACCGTAAAATTCTAAATAGGTCGATACAACACGCTGAGCGCGTAAAAACTCTGTAATAGCCAGCACTATATCGGTTGCGGTAATGCCTGGCTGACGAGTACCTGTAAGCTCAACTCCTACTATATCAGGCAGGCGCATGTACGAGGCACGGCCAAGCATTACGCTTTCGGCTTCAAGCCCACCAACACCTACAGCAATTACGCCAAGTGCATCCACATGCGGGGTGTGGCTGTCGGTGCCAACTAAGGTATCGGGGAATGCAATGCCATCGCGGTTTTGGATAACAGGCGACATTTTTTCAAGGTTAATTTGATGCATAATGCCGTTACCAGGCGGAATAACATCAATATTTTTAAAAGCGGTTTTAGTCCAGTTTATAAAATGAAAACGGTCATCGTTGCGTCTATCTTCTATTGCACGGTTTTTTTCAAATGCTTCAGGGTCAAAGCCTGCATGCTCAACCGCTAATGAGTGATCAACAATTAGCTGGGTAGGCACAACCGGGTTTACTTTTGCCGGATCACCACCTTTTGCGGCTATTGCGTCGCGCAGGCCTGCTAAATCAACTAAAGCAGTTTGGCCTAAAATATCGTGGCACACTACGCGCGCCGGATACCACGGAAAATCTAAATCTTGCTTACGCTCAATAAGCTGATTAAGCGCATCGGTTAGCATATCTGGCTCACAGCGGCGCACTAAGTTTTCGGCAAGTACGCGTGATGTGTAAGGCAATGTGGCATAAGCACCAGGCTTTATTGCATCAACGGCTCCTTGCGTATCGTAGTAATCCACATTTGAGCCGGGCAATGGCTTTCGGTATTGGGTGTTGTTAATTATGGTCATAATATCTGTTCGCTAATAGGTGACGGGAAATAAAAGGCAAAAGGTGAGCGTATTGCTCACCCTATACCAACCCGCTTAATTAAGTATTGTTACGGATTGGTATTATGTGTAACTAATTAGCCTCTTGATTCAATTGGCGTGTAGCTGCGCGCCTCTGGTCCTGTGTAATCTGCACTTGGGCGAATAATACGGTTATTAGCACGCTGCTCTTTAACATGTGCAGTCCAGCCGGTAACCCGGCTCATCACAAATATTGGCGTAAATAACTTAGTTGGAATACCCATAAAGTGGTACGCCGATGCATGGAAAAAATCAGCATTACAAAACAGTTTTTTCTCGCGCCACATAACCTCTTCACACCTAACCGACACAGGGTAAAGCACATCATCGCCCACCTCTTTAGCTAGTTTTTCAGAGAACTTTTTAATAATAACGTTACGTGGGTCTGACTCACGGTAAATAGCGTGTCCAAAGCCCATTATTTTATCTTTGCGCTCTAGCATACCCATAATTTCTTGCTCGGCGTGCTCTGCACTTGTAAAACCCTGAATCATATCCATAGCGGCTTCGTTTGCACCACCATGCAGTGGCCCACGTAGCGTACCAATAGCGCCCGTTACACAAGAATGAATATCAGAAAGCGTTGATGCACACACGCGCCCAGTAAATGTAGAGGCATTAAATTCATGCTCTGCGTATAAAATTAGCGACACATTCATTACTTGCGCAAAAAGCTCGCTCGGTGCTTTGTCGTGTAATAGAGTTAAAAAGTGCGCGCCCACTGAGTCGTCATCAGTTTGTGTTTCAATGCGTACGCCATCGTGAGTAAAGCGGTACCAGTAACAAATAATACTTGGGAAGAGCGCAACCATGCGGTCAATCGCATCGTTTGCTTGGCTAAAATCAAGTTCCATTTCTAGGTTACCCAGCATTGAGCAACCGGTACGCATAACATCCATTGGATGCGCGTCTTTAGGAATATTTTCAAGCACGGTTTTTAGTGCATCTGGCAGGCCGCGTAAGCTTTTTAATTTAGCTTTATACTCGGCTAGTTCATTGGCTGTAGGTAGTTCGCCACGTGAAAGTAAAAAAGACACTTCTTCAAACTGTGCTTTTTCGGCAAGTTCGCTAATATCGTACCCACAATACGTTAAACCTGAGCCTGTTTGCCCTACTGTACATAATGCTGTTTGCCCTGCAACTTGCCCGCGTAAACCTGCTCCGCCTAATGCTTTATCTACCATGATCTTCTCCTATCTAAATTTGTGTGTGTTATCTATTTTAATAGTTATTATTTGTCAGATTTTGATGAAAAAAGGTTATCGAGTGTGTTTTCGTATGTGTGGTAATCTAAAAATTCGTAAAGCTCGGCGCGTGTTTGCATGTTCTCAATTTCGCTTTGCTGCGAACCTTCATTTAAAATGGCAGAGTACACATTAAGCGCAGCTTTATTCATTGCTCTAAAGGCGCTAAGTGGATAAAGCACCATTTCGACACCTACTTCACTTAACTGCTCTTTGGTGTAAATAGGCGTTTGGCCAAACTCTGTAATATTAGCTAAAATTGGTACATTAATCGCCTTTGCAAATGCTTGGTAATCGGCAAGGTCGTGCACGGCTTCTGCAAAAATAGCATCTGCGCCCGCTTCAACACACGCAGCTGCGCGGTCAATCGCGGCGCTTAAACCCTCTTTTTGAAACGCATCGGTACGCGCCATAATGTAAAAATCACTATCGGTTTTAGCATCAACTGCGGCTTTAATGCGGTCAACCATTTCACCTTGGCTCACAATTTCTTTATTAGGGCGATGACCGCAACGCTTTTGCGCTACTTGGTCTTCAATATGAAAACCCGCTGCCCCTGCTTTGGTCATTTCTTTAACGGTACGCGCAATATTAAACGCCCCGCCCCAGCCTGTATCGGCATCTACCAGTAGTGGTAAATCGCTGGCACCGGTAATACGGCGAATATCTTCAAGTACATTATCAAGGCTGGTCATGCCTAAATCGGGCATACCGTAAGAGGCGTTCGCAACACCGGCACCTGAGAGATAAATAGCTTGGTGGCCCATTTTTTCAGCCATCATGGCTGTGTAGGCATTAATAGTACCCACCACTTGTAATGGGCGGTTATTCGCAATGGCCTGTTTAAATTTTAATCCTGCTGACATTATTTTCTCCTCACTTTGAACGGTTGCTACATGGAGTAACTTATATTTTTAATCTGACATTGTGACTGTTTAACTGTTACTAGCTTTTAGAAGTTTTTGTTTATGACAAATACCAATCTGTATGTGTATGAGGTCTATTTAACGCTAAGAAAATCGTTCTGTAACTAGGCAATAATTTTTATGTTTAGTGGTTCTAAATAAAAAATTCTTAACAACGTTATAGAGCGATTTAATCAGTTAAATTGTTCGAATACTCATATTGATTGGTATACATCAAATTTGGTTTGAATATTTGCTTGCGATGCACTGATATGTCGTTTCATCAGCATTTCGGCAAGTTCACCATCGTGGTTTTCTATCGCGTTAATAATGGCTAAGTGCTCGTCAAACGCTTTTGATACGCGCGGCCCTACCATGCCCATTTGTACTCGGTACATACGTATTAATTGGTAAAGCTCGTTACATAACAAATGGATTAAATGGGCGTTTTTGCTGCCTTTAATAATGCGATAATGAAAGTCTAAATCGCCCGCTTCTTGATAGTACGACTCACCCTCTTTAACACGCTGCGTTTGCAAATGCTGATTAAGTAATTGCTTTAAGCCTTTAACTTCGTCAGCTGCCATATTGTCGGCAGCAAGCCTACATGCTAAGCCTTCAAGCGAGCTGCGTACTTGGTACACTTCAATTAAACGCTCTGCGGTTAGCGCCACTACTCGGCAACCTACATTAGCTTTACGCTCCACTAAGTAACAGCTTTCTAAGCGATTAAGCGCTTCTCTAAGCGTCGCACGGCTTACACCGTAGCGCTTTGCAAGCTCAGGCTCCGATATTTTGCTACCCTGCTGTATGCTGCCTTCTACTATTTCACGGCGCATATCAACAAACACTTGATCAGATGCTGTAGTAATAGGTGTATCGTTTAAAAAAGGTTGCGTCATGGCTTTATAAATAAATTGTCGACAATTGATGGGTTAACTATGTGCTTAATAAAAAAACATGTCAACCCCACCTAAGGTAAAAATGAGTAAAAAACACACTTATTGTCGACACTGTTAATCTAAAGTCGTATAAAATTGCTTTAAAATTAAACTAAAAACACAATGTGTCGACACACTAATAAATTATAAAGCCGCTATTTAACACTGAAATAGTGCGTTAAAAGTGCTAATATCGCGCTTTATTTTTAATGTACGAGCCAACGCGTGAACGCCAACACTTTTATTCCTGAGCATTTTATTGACGACGTAAAAACCTATTTACCTGCGCACCTCAATTTAGACGACTTTATAAACGCGTGCCGTCGCCCTCTCAGAAAATCTATTCGTGTAAATACATTAAAAATTAGCGTTGCCGAATTTAAACACCGTGCAGAGAAAAAAAACTGGCAACTTACACCAATACCTTGGTGTAGTGAGGGTTTTTGGCTAGAACGCCCAAGCGATGAAGAACAAAACTTAGCATTAGGCAATACCGACTTACATTTAAGCGGCGCCATGTACGTACAAGAGGCAAGCTCAATGCTGCCGCCTATGGCACTAAAACAAAGTATTGAAAGCTCAGATTTACAAGATAGTTACGTACTTGATATGGCATCAGCGCCTGGCTCTAAAACTTCGCAACTTGCCGCAATAATGAATAACCAAGGCGTACTTGTTGCCAACGAACTTTCGTCATCACGCTTAAAAGTCCTTAGCGCTACGCTTAAACGTATGGGCATTGGTAACTGTGCGCTTTCGCATTTTGATGGCGTCATATTTGGTAACTATATGTTTGAATGCTTTGATAGCATTTTGCTTGATGCACCCTGCTCTGGCGAAGGTACAGTGCGTAAAGATGCCGACGCACTTAAAAACTGGTCAATAGAATCAAATATAGAAATTGCTCAAGTTCAAAAAGATTTAATTAAAAGCGCTTTTTACGCATTAAAACCAGGCGGTACGCTGGTGTATTCAACCTGTACGCTTACCCCGCTCGAAAACCAACAAGTATGCAACTACCTACTGAATGAATTTGGCGACTACATTGAGCCGCAATCGCTAAGTGATTTATTTAAAGGGGCAGAAAAAGCCACAACCGCCGAGGGCTATTTACATGTGTGGCCGCAAACATTCGACAGTGAAGGCTTTTTTATCGCTAAGTTTAAAAAACTCGCAAGCTGCAATAACCCAACCCAAACAGTAAAAAAAGGCGCGTTTCCATTTAACGAGTTTGATAAAAAACAAACCAGTTCTTTTATGAGCGAGCTTAAAAAACAGTTTGGCTTAAAAACGCTGCCAGGTAAGTTAATGCAGCGCGATAAAGAACTGTGGTTATTTCCTGATGGGTTTGAAGCCGTTCAAAACAAAATAAAATACGCACGTTTAGGTATTCAACTAGGAATTATTCATAAAAACGGCGTAAGACTAACTCACGAGTTTGCTACCGTATTTGGTAATGAATGCAAAAGCAATACGTATGCTTTAACAAACGAGCAAGCAAACGACTACTTTAATGGTAAAGATATACGCCTAGAAGACGTTACAAAAGCCAGCGGCGAAGTAGTACTAACCTTATGTGGCTGCCCGATAGGACTAGGTAAATGGCAAAAGAATAAGATCAAAAATTCTTTGCCACGCGATCTTGTGCAAAATACCCAGTTAATAAGCTGGGCATAAAGCACTCAATACAAAGGGTAACCTGTGCACAATATTATTAAGTCTTTGTTATCATTTGCGGTTAATAAACAAACAAAATTTAGAGTTTTGAAAATTAGTTAACTACACTTAAAGGTACTTTCTTCTTCTCCCTAAGAATTGCGAAAGTGTATTTAGTTAGCGCAAGGCTCAACTAAGAGCCATTTGTAGCCCAGAGCTGATGACAATGGCTCTGGGCGTTTTCTCAAGAGTGGCTTACTTAGTTTAATATTAATCATAGGCCCTCTTGATTGATTCAACCTAACCTACTCCCTTCAAGAAGTTAACCCGACCTTAATTAATCATTGTTAAGTATTGACTTATAATTTAGAAATATTTTCAATATGCTTAGAGATAAGTTTTATATAATCTTTTTAAAATTAGTTATATAGTAACTTTAAATAGTGTTTTATTCCGTAGGCGGATCACTTTAAAGGACTAAGTTTTGAAAAAAAGATTTGAAGCACTTGATTCATTTAGGGGCATTTGTGCAATCTCAGTCGTGATTTTTCACATGCACTTTGTTAACTCAATAACTGAATTGGATTTTTTTAGAGGTAGTGCAATATTTGTAGAGTTCTTTTTTATTTTAAGTGGCTTTGTTTTGGCACATGGGTACGGCGAAAAGAAAGATCTAAATTTTAACGCATTCATTAAAGCCCGTTTTTTTCGCATATATCCACTACATATATTTATGTTAGCTATATTTATCCTTCTAGAGCTTGGGAAGTTATTTGCCTATAAACTAGGAGGAATTTCATTTAATAATTTACCTTTTACAAATGACACATCAGTTGAACAAATTCTCCCTAACCTACTACTGATACACTCTTGGACTCCTTTTAGTGACCCTCTAAGCTTTAACTACCCATCATGGAGTATAAGTATAGAATTCTATAGTTATGTTTTGCTCTTTTTTACTATAGCCTTTTTTAAAACCAGTAAGTCCATTGTTTGGTTCTGTATATCAGCTATCGCTTTCAGCCTTATATATTTTAAATCGGATATATTAGTAGAGAGTGTTTTGAAAGGGTTATCTTGCTTTTTTGGTGGTACTGTAATTTATTTACTTTTCAAAAAATCTTCACATTTTAAATTCCCCCCTGCATTAGCTACAGTAATAGAACTATTACTCTTATTTCTGATAGTCCAAGTCGTGATTGTTAACTTTAAATATAAATCCTTAATTGCTCCAATACTATTCTTATTAACTGTATTATTTTTTGCATATGAAGCAGGCTTACTATCAAAGTTTTTAAAACTTAATGCTTTTCAAACTATAGGCAAGCTATCTTACTCAATATATATGACCCATGCGGCAATATTATTCATTTTGACTTCGATAGGTATAATTATTCAAAAAATAACAGGGATAAATGTAGCGCCAACTATAAGCTCACAACGGTACTTAGATTTTGGAGGGGCTGAAATTAACAATGTATTTATTTTACTTACATTGACTGTAATTATTTATATTTCAAAAATAACTTACAATACCATAGAAAAAAAAGGCCTAGCTTTAAATAAAAAGTAATTTTTATAATACAAAATAATATCTTAGACACAGTTCTATATGATTTTAGAAATTAATAACTCTTGTTAAAATTGAAAAACTTATCTTGAAATTATTAGTACTCATTTACAATACATTTCAAATGTGGAACTTTTTCTCACAGATTTCAATTCACTTCCAAACTGTAGTGACATACACAATAATGTTACTTTATTAATTTGGTTCGCAATATCAAAAACTTTATCGAGCTTCTCATCATATTGCGCAGCTAAATTTAGCTCATTTATATATTGAGCTTTGAAATTAGGAGGAAGTTGAGGCCAATTAATTAATGCTATTTGAATGATGCCTGATCTTACTTCAAACTTATAAGGGCCCGTTTTTTTAGCTTGATCTATATACCTTAATACTCGCTGAGAAAGCCCTTCTTGACTACTGACTACTTTTGCAAGTTCAATCCACGTTTCAGACCAAGCTTGTCTATTTTGAAGTGAAGTTAAAAGCGCGTGTTCAATATCATTGAAAGAATATGACATATCCTCACTTTTCATATCCTTTAAAGTCAATCCAAGCATTTTTACATAAGCGCTGAGGTGCCAATAATGTGCCTGAGTAGGCTCAAGCTTTAAAGCTAAAGTAATTGCATCATCAGCAAACTTTAGCTCTGCAGGAGTCATTAATGCTTTAGACTGCTTTAGAGTATTGACAGCCTTAAAATACCACACATTAGCACGCATGCTATTTACGCTCTCAATGCTAATAACAAGTATTATAATACCAAGGAGAAAAATATTAACTAACTGCTTGGTCTTAGCCATTAAACAACGTGCTCGTTAAGTGTTTTGGATTATTTACGAATAAATCTTCCGCTTTCTCCTCACTCAATAAGTGTTTCACTATTTTTTTTGCATTGCTTAATAAGGGTGGACGTCTTTTGATTGAGTGTGCATCGGATGCTATATAACGTACTAAGTTATTTTCGAGCATATTAATACTAATCGCTTTTGCACTTTCGCCCCAGGCCCCCTCTAAACTTGAAGCGGTTAATTGAAAGTCGCATCCTAATTGATTTAATCGCTCAATATAAAATGGGTTTGCTTGAATCTCTCTATTGCGCTCTGGGTGAGGAATAATGACTTTAATACCTTGCTTTGCAAGCCAATTAATAAACTTATCATAACCTTGCGGTACATGTGAATGAGGTAGTTCCAATAATATATAATTATCAGAACCAAGAGAGCCAATAAACGGTAGCTTATTTGATAAAACCAATGCCATTAGCTCAATATCAAGCCTAACCTCTGCAGCAACTGCCAGCTGCATTTTGATACCTGCTGCCAAAGCCCCTGCCTTTAATTTTGCAATATCAGTATAAAGGTGGGAAACCGAATTATCAAAACGCCCAATATGAATATGCGGTGTGGCCACCATGTGCGTTATGCCGTCATCTTGAGCCACTTTCAAAAGAGCTAAAGACTCTTGTAAATCTTTAGCGCCGTCATCTAGACCAGGCAAAATATGTGAATGAATATCAAACATACGCGATCACCTACTAAGAACTTGATTGAGCTGGCTTTTGCGAATAATCGTAATAATCGTAATACCCATGGCTGTGCTCATCTTTTCTTTTACTAATATCAACTTGGTTTAATACTATTCCAGCAACATGGGCCTTAGCTTCAAATAAACGCTCAACCCCAGCCTTAATTGGTTTGATGCGTGTAACATCAGATTTAACAACGTAAATAACGGAGTCAGAACTTTTAGCAATTACTAAAGCATCACTTACCGCTTGTGTTGGTGGAGTATCAATTATTATGTGGTCATATTTTGTTTTTAATACCTCAAGCACTTCATTAAAACGTTGGCTAGATAAAAGCTCAAGCGGATTAGCTGGAATTTGTCCGCTCGGCATAATAGCCACACCAGACTGCCCATCTACATGTACACACTCGCTAAAATGCTCTGTACCTACTATTAAGTTACTCAAGCCGGGGTGGAATACAGGGATATCAAAGCGCTTCGCGATACTTGGTTTACGTAAATCCGCATCAATTAATAACACTTTACCCATCTGCGCTAATGACATTGCTAAATTAGCTGAGGTCGTGGTTTTACCTTCACCGGGAGTGCTTGACGTGATTGCAATTACTTTAAGTTCACGATCAAGCTGAGTTAACAGTAAGCTTGTACGAAAAGTACGAACTGATTCAGCAAAAAGTCTGTATTTTTCATCTAAATATGCATGAATAGGAAAAGTACTTTTCCTAGGTGTTTTCACATGAGGTAGTAAGCCTAACATGCGCTGAGCAATTTTATCTTCTACATCACTTTTTGTTTTTACAGTATCGTTTAACGCATCAAATACAAAACTCATTACAGCAGCAAAACAAAAGCTACCAACAAAAGATAAAATAATAATTAATTTTTTATTCGGTTTTGATGGACTGTTCGGAGCGTATGCTTTATCTGTAAAGCGAGCGGCAGCCGAGCTAAAATCGCTTGTAACTTCAGTTTCTTTCGAACGAGATAAAAACGTGTTAAATATATTGCGGTTAGTCTCTACCTCACGTTTTAATTGATTATATTTTGTTTCTTTACGAGTGATGTCTTGGTATTCAGCGCGTATTTTTATCAAATCACGCTCAAGTGCGCTTACTGTACGCGTTATACGATTGAGTTCCTTTTCAATACCAGTAACAAGCCCTTTAATTTGCTTATTGAGGTTACTCTTAACGGTAGCAAGTTCTGCTTTTGCGGAGATTATTTTAGGGTGCTTTGGCCCATACACTTCACCTAATTCACTTAGCTTTCTCTCAACAATAACAACGTCTCGTTTTACATTTTGTATGACTTGGTGCGAAGTAATTTCAGGCATACTTCCTAATAACTCTAAATTATTATTGCCATATTCACTAATTACTCGATTGATACTTTGTAAATTATTTTTTTCATTACGAGCAACTATTAATTGCTGTGATATTTGTTCTAGCTCTTGTGTTGCAAGCCCAGCTATACCTTCAATATCCACTAGCTCTTGCTGCTCACGGTAAGCTTGCAGACGTACTTCAGAGTCATCTAACTGAATACGTAATTGAGATAATCGGGTGTTCAACCAACTGGAAGCCTGCTGTGTGATTCCCATTTTAGCTCGCATTTGACTATCTATATACACTTGCCCAACAGTATTGGCCACCAGTGCTGCTAACTTAGGGTCGCTCGATTCAAAGCTGACACGTACCAACTGTGTATTTCGAATTGGAGATACTGACAAGCGTGATTTAAAAGCCCCTAATAAGCTTAGCATTTCACGTTCGGCTTGCTCATCAGACGAGTAAATAGTGGCTTCTTTTTTATTAATGGGTAAATATGGTTTTAACTCTTGTTTTATTAGTGTCTTTAATTGATTGAAAGCGCTAGGCTTAGCTATAAAGTCTGGATGGCTTTTTAACTCAAGCTTGCGGATAACTTCGCGAGCGATACTATCTGACTTTATTACTTCAAATTGTGTGAGGTAGTATTCTTTTTGATTAGAGTCGAGTCCATATATTTCTTCAAAGCTAACTGCCTTAGCTTGTTCAGCCTCAATAAGTAGCGTAGCTGTTGCAATATATTTTGGTACTAAAGTGAAAGTTATCATGATCGTGAGCAAAGTAATCACACTAGCAAAACTCATAATGCGCCATTTTGCACGCATAACGACTTTTAAATAGGAGCCTAAATCAATAATATCTTCATTATTATTTTTTTCATTTATTTCGTTCATTCATTACTGCCTTGTAAACTGCTTTAAAACAAGCGTTGTTCTATTTTAATTGTATCGCCCGCTGCAATTTGGCTGTTTAAATTTCCCTTTTGTTGCTGCTGTTTTGTTTGCTCTTTAAATATAAAAATTTTATCGACAGATGCTCGCTCAGTTAAGCCGCCAGCAAGCGCTATAGCTTGATTCACAGTCATAGCAGGTTGATAAGGGTAAGCACCAGGATTTTTAACTTCACCATGAATATAGAAGGGTCTGTACTGAATTACTTGTACATAAACATTGGGGTTAACTAGATAATCTGGGCGTAAACCTTTAGCAATTACATGTTCAACCTCTGAGGTATTAAGTCCTGAAAGCGTTACTTTTCCTAAAAACGGATAATTAACCTCCCCGCTATTGCCAAGGAGTGCTGTCACCGTTAAGTCAGGTTCGCCGAATACCTTAATTTCTACTTTATCACCAGCACCTAAGACATAATTTTTGTCACTTTGGGCAAAGCAAACATTACAAACTAGAGATAGTACTAAAAAAAAAACAAACTTCATTTATTAGCCTTTAATGCAAATGTAAAATTAATTCCTACAGTTACTCTGTCATATTCAATTAAATATTGACTAGAGTTTTTATCAACAAAGTCTACGTATGTGGAAACCATACCAAATTTATTTGCCATATAACTTATACCCAAGCGAAGATTTTTAGTTTTATCTTCTC
Source organism: Pseudoalteromonas sp. 2CM41L (assembly GCF_023161905.1). NCBI lineage: Bacteria > Pseudomonadati > Pseudomonadota > Gammaproteobacteria > Alteromonadales > Pseudoalteromonadaceae > Pseudoalteromonas > Pseudoalteromonas sp. 2CM41L. The sequence continues at coordinate 159,329 of NZ_JALNTN010000005.1, read as the reverse complement.
GGCCAATGTTTCCTGTATACTGTTCATTCATATAACTAACTCTAGCAAGTGAGCTTAGTTTATTGCTCCAATCATGACTCCAGTCCACACCATATAGACTTTCTTTAATATAATCCCCTTGCACAAGAGGATCCTTTGCTGAACGACTGGTTCTTAATTGCAGCGTAGAATAACTAAGCGGTTTCCAACTGACAGAAGCCTCCCAGCTTAAACCACTAAAACTCTCACGCTCATTAGCTTCAAAGTCTTTATTCTGATAGCCTAACTTGAATGTTCCTGAAGTTATTGCTGAAGCGTCCCACTGTATGCCTCCAAGAATTTTCAGGTCGTTGCTATCTCTCGTTACACCACTACTGGCTAATACGTCATAACGATAGTTTTCTTGTTTAGCCTCTATAAACATTCGAGTAGCTGCTTGAGTATTATAATAACCAGTAATACCAACTAAATATTTATCGTAGTCGCGATATTGTGAGAGCTCTCTAAAATTTTGATATTCTTTACTAAAATACCCCCCCTCAAATGCAATTAACGCTTTGGCGCTTTGCGCACCATATTCGTAACGAGCAGAAGCATTTTTCAATTGATACTTAACTAACTCATCAATATCATCACCAAGACCTTCTGTTAAACCACGACCCCTCTTTTCATATAGCCAATCTATATTACCTTTCATATCAAGACGCTGTTTACTGGTAAACTCTTTATGAATAGCTGTTCCAATATTTACTTGGGTATAATTATCGAGCGAATCTTTATTATGTAATGCGCTATACGTGCCGATATCTAATTTATAGCTATCAGGCCCGTCTTCAATTGCAGCTTTTAAATTTGGCTCAAAAGTCCAAATTAAGCGTGACTTTTCATCTTCTGGCGTACTGAAAAAGTTATTATCACTGCTGAAGCCGGTCTGAATGGTCGGTGTTATTTTGACTCCACTTTCAGTTATAATACTACCATGTGAAAAGCTAGCAATTGCAGGCAAAGCTAAAAACAGGTTGAAAAAGGTAACTACAAATAAAAGTGTTTTAATATGCATTTGCATTTTTGAACCCTTTAAAAATTGTCATAAAAATAATTTTTATATCTAACCAAAGCGACCAATGTTTAATATAGTGGAGGTCAAATTCAATACGTTTTTCCATTTTATTTAGGGTATCAGTTTCGCCTCGCCAGCCATTTATTTGTGCCCAACCTGTAATACCAGGCTTAGCTTTGTGACGTAACATATAAAACTCTACTTTTTTACGATATTCCTCATTATGCGCAACAGCGTGAGGCCGAGGCCCTACGATAGACATATCGCCTTTTAATACATTTATAAATTGGGGAAGCTCATCTAAACTAGTACGACGTAAAAAGCTGCCCAGTGGCGTGATACGAGCATCATTTCTTTTAGCTTGAGTAACCACATCACTGTTTTCTGTAACACTCATAGAGCGAAACTTCCATACCTTTATCTTTCTGCCATCGAGGCCATAGCGATCTTGTTTAAAAATAACAGGTCCTTGAGATGTTAGTTTTACTGCTAGTGCTAGAGCAATTAGCAAAGGAGAAATAAGCATCAAAATCAACACCGCAACTACTATGTCTTCAGTGCGCTTGATAAACTCTCGTGCTCCTATAAAGGGAGATTCAAACACACTTAGTGTATCAAGCTCTCCAACATGTTCAATTCGCGCGTGTATCAAGTTAGAAACTAAAAAATCTGGAATAATATGTACATCAACCGTAGTGTCGCCCAACTGTAACAATATATCAGCAATTCGCTTATCTGCTTTCATTGGTAGTGCAATATATAAAACACCTATATCCCCATTGCGGGCAGCACTTACAGCATCTTGCACTTTCCCTGACACTTCGTATTTAATCGAGTTCTCAAATAAACGCTCTGGTTTTCGGTCGTCGTAAAAGCCTAAGAACCTGAATCCTAATTCATCATTTTTGTTGATCTCATTATATAGGTGAACGGCTGACTCAGTAGCCCCAACAATTGCAACGTTACGTAAATTGATCCCTAACTTTCTCCTATTTCTTTTAAATAAATATGCTGCCAGCCGCCAACCATACATAAATGTTACACTTAGAAGAAACCATAACCCGAGGCCTATTCTAGAAAGCGAGTCGGAGAATTTAAATATAAAAGAAACTAAAAGTAGAAATGAGAATGAGATAAATAAAGCCCCACAAGCACACATTACCATGGTTCTAAACTTCCCTGCACGCCATGACCTGTATGCAGATAAAATTTCAGCGAAATATAAAAAACTCAATGCTACTGTTAATGCAGTAACCATGTATATAGGAGTAAGGTCAATTCCGTAGAATAAAACAGAGAATTGAAAAGCAATAAATAATGCAAAAATGTCGAATAACCGATAAAAATTAGCATCTGAAGAGCCAGTTGGTTTAAATGTCCTTGAAGATGTCATACTATTAATCCTTATAGATATCTTGAAGTGAGAATGCTTACAAAAGCGTAAATTATGTTATATGAGTATATTCAAAGATTCAATAATACAATCCAGTTATACGTGAATTAAAAAAATAAATCAGCAAACATACAAAATAAAAATAAATATAAACTAAGCTAAACAAAGTTAAACAAATCTTTCATTCAAAATTCTATTTAGCTTGAAATAAACTAATATTTATAAACGTTGTACAAACAAAACTTCTTCACCTTACCCAGAGCCTGCCACCATATTATATTAAAAATCACATTTTCATTTTAATATAAAGTTAAATAACCTTAGGGGTAATAAAATTAAGGTAGCTGGACTCGTCCTAAATATTTTAATCAACAACCCTTTATTTAAACCTTTACCAGTAATTACATGCTTTACTAATAAATATGAATATTGTTCTTCAAGTCGAGAAACATTAGATTTAACAATTTTTTTCTGGTTACAATTTAAATTAAAGTGCGTATAGATTTTTCTATAAAATAAAGCTTCGTACCCGATCCTGCTTGCAGCTTCTTTCTTTGACCAGTCAAATGAATCAAAAAATATGTTCACTCCTCTACCACAATAAACACCTTTTTTAAAAGAAAATACAACCTTATTAGAGCTATTTACCAGCTGTAACCAAAGAAAATAATCCTCTCCTGCACTAAGTAATGACTCATCAAAACGGTGATCTTTGAGGTTATCAAATTTATACACTACACTTGAAGTTTGGCTTATATAATATTTTAGAAACAAGCTAAAACAATCCTCACCACTGAGTATTGCAAGCTCTTTTTCTATATGGATATTGTATTCTTTGCAAGCTCTATCAAAATCATTAAAACAGCCAACTTCTTTAAATAAAGAATGCTCAGAGTCAAAGCGACTATGATCTGAAAAATAAAAATCAGCATTGTCTGCACACAATGCTTTGATTGCAGTCTCTATATGAAAGTCTACCCAACAATCATCTGAATCTAAAAATGAAACCACTGATATATTCTGTTCACTTAGATAATCAAGGGCTCGGTTCCTAGCCGCAGCAGGACCTTGGTTATGTTGCTCGATAACCTTTAGAGTACAGTTTTGAGGTAATATTAACTCATTAACTTCACTTAGTGCTTTAATAGGTGAACCATCATCTACGATAGTAATTATGAATTTTACACCGACAACTTTTTGCTTAAAAATTGAATTCAGCGCATTGAATAAAAGTCCATTTTCTTTTTGATAAAAAGGAATAACAACTCCTACATTTACTATATCCATTATATATTCCTTTATATTACAGCCCATATGAATTCTATTTTAATACTAATTTTATATTATTAAATCACAATACTGTGATAACTTACTCAAAGCCATATCAGCTTTTAACTCAAATATTTTATCATCACTCAACTGGCCACCCGTTTTAGCTAACTTCAACAATTTATCGCTGGCATTATCAATGTAATATTTGTCTGTAAAACTCAAAACTTTAGCGAATTGTCTACTTCGTTTACCAGCCCCTAGCTTACCGGTCATTTGAGACCATGAGTCCTTGATAGATGAACTTGGCATTTGGCTAAACTCTAAATTTATATCCAGTGATTCAGCCCAGTCGAACCATTTATTATGGTGTATCGGAAGTATTGGCTTTAGTGCAACCCAAGGTACCCTTAATGTGTCAGCTAAAATAGTCCCATGCATTGCTTCAGTAATAAGTAATTCAGTTTTGTCTATTTCACTTAAGGAAAATAAAACATCAGGGTTTGTAGGATCTATAAAATTTATGCCCGCATGTGTACAAACTTCCTGCCAATTTCCACGGGTTATGCTTTCATAATGCGGCATAAAACTAACCTTATACTTTTTACTCTGTTTAGGTAGCTGCATAAAGTGCGTTAATATTGCGGCATCGGTAATTGCTAAAGAAGGGTTTATATTTAAAGCTGCAGCAGTCCTTGGCCCTCTTACAAACGCAATATCCCAACTGCTATCATGGACGTCTGGTTTTGGGGTATAACCACCATAACCTGAGCCCATCACTATTTTTTTTGGTTTCTTAGGTAAGTAATCCCACAAAATAGAGCCAATACCTAAAAATAGCTTTGAGTCGTCTTCATCAAAAAAGCTAGGTGAAACTAGCGAATCCCACATATATTTATTTAGCTCATCACCGAAGTTAGGTACGTGACCTGAAAAATAGGTTAATTTCACTTCAAATTTCCTTATAATTTTGTTTATGTGCTAATTTTAAAATAATTTTGTTTTTTGGAAAAATACTTAAGGCGCTTGAGGTCAGTTTACCTCCGTCAAAGAGGTACATTAATGTGAAATAGATAACTATAAAGAATAACCCTTCTATAACTATTTCTAAAATTGTTGTCCCTAAATAAAAGATGTTACTTAAACTTAGTGTTAGTAATATACTTATGACAGCACAGATAACAGGTGATGTAAGACTTGTAAGATATTCACTAATAGTTATATTTAATAATTTACAAGAACGCGCCATTGATGCACTGCAATAGGTTAACTTTCCAAGTATCAAAGCGGCTAAAAAGTAATTAAGCCCCCAAAATAAACTTATTGTGGTTAACGGCACTATGATTAAAGACAACTTTAGCTGTAATTTAAACCACCATTTAGCATTGTTGGTTAATAAAATAATATTTTTCTGTGGGATACCTAATATCACAATCATGTAAACGATACAAAACGCTTTAAATATTAATACAGATTCAATCCATTTCTCTGTAAATAAGACAACAAAAATATCAGTTGAATATGCAAGTAAAAAAATAAAAATAGGATATAGAAGCAAAACTGAAAAATAAACAGAGTTTAAAAAACCTTTTTTAAGGTTGCCATTCTGTGCTTGCGTTTTCGCCAATATGGGGAAGCTAACTTCTGAGACTGTACCAATAAAAACCTCATTCATTATAGTAGATAACCTTTTTGCCACACTGTAAAAACCAAGCTGTCTATTACCTAATATACTACCAATAATTAGTGACTCATAATGACTTAAAGCAAAAGTAAGGCCATTTGTTAAAGTGGTATATATAGCAAATGAATTAAGCTTAATAATACAATTAAACTTGAATATAAATTTCACTTTATCTCTGGTTGGAATGTACACTACTAAAAAGTTGAAAATGGACAGCACCACCTGTGACCAAATTAATGCCCATATACCATAATCTAAAACAAGTAATGTTATTATTATAGTAGCTGATAAAACTCCTGAAAAAAATGTTCTTAAAGCTAAATGTGCATACTTTTGTTCCTTCAAAAGCACTATATTTAATGTAGCATAAAGCCCATCAAAAATTAGTTTTAGGCAAAATATTGATAAAGCGATATTGAATATTTCTGTCTGGAAGTCGAAGAATGAAACTAAACAAAAAGCGAGTATTAGTAGCACCAATATTATTGAAACAAAAAAGTGGAGCCAAAAAATACTACTAATCGTTAAGGTATCATCTATTTGGTATTTTATTATCGATTCACGCCAGCCAACAGGCATAAAACTACTAGATATATAAATAATTGACAGTGAGAATGCGATTAGACCGAAATCTTCTGGAGCTAAAATACGTGCTGAATACGTAAATACAGCAAAATTAATTATTGGCGGAAAAAACTTACTGACAAATAGCCAAAGAATTCCATAAGATTTATTTATGCTCACTTATTTAATCTTCTTTTAACTACGCGAATGAAAAACTGAGTCCTTAAATTTTTTAAAATAAAAATAAAAGCTGAAAAGGAATTAGTAATAGATTTAATTGTTGTTTTATAGCGCTTATTTTTTATAGATGAATAAAAGCAAATCCATTGAATTTTCATATTAATACTTTTAGCGTGACGTAGTAGTAACTTTCTTTCTTTGCTCGATAAACTTTTTATTTTTGCAAGTGCGTAGTCACAATCTCTTAAATGAATTAAATCAGTTTTACTATGGTTGCCAGAGAGGGAATTTTCTCTAACAACAGCTACATAGCCAGATGCTTCAATTAACTTCAGTTTTGCGCCCAAAATTAAGCAGCGGCAATAGAACTCATAATCTTCACCAAGACGCATATTTTCTTGGTAGCTTAAATTGTATTTTTCTAAAAACTGACGCTTTATGATTGGTTTTATAAACCCGAGCTCTTTTCTAAACTCACCTTTTTTAGTAATGTTTGATTCAATAAAATCTGATAAAGATATTATTGCCGGAAAGTCCTGCCTGTCTCCAAGCATCTTTGTTTTACGTGCTAGCGGGTCAGTTTCATTTATACGAAACTTATCATCAGCAATTAAGTCTTCGCCTTCACTATAAGCTAATAGTTTTTCATAACGACCAGTTTCAATGTAATCATCAGAATCTAACACAGTAACCCATTTTGAAGTCGCCCTAGAAAGGGCAATATTACGTGCCTTCCCGGGACCACTATTCACTTCAGTAGAAAAGATACTTACTTTAGAGAACTTAGCATTTAAACAGGTTAAAACTTGCATTGTGTTATCTGTAGAGCAATCATCAACAACTATCACTTGGTTAACAAATTTATCATTGACTACTGATTCTACTGCTCTAGTAATTGTTTTTTCTGCATTATAAGCAGCAATAATAACTGCTATAGTATCGTTCTCAGACAAAATATATCCCTATTGTTAACTTTTACACTGTTAGCCTTTACAACGTATATTCACCTTGTAGAATTTGCTTTTTTCCAAGTAACCGTTTTTTTACCTGTAATTGACTGTAATATACCAATACCCGCAGCAATATTCGCCATAGTAAAGTATTCTGCAATGGCAGCTATTTTTGAAACAACAGGCACTTTAGGAAATTTTTCAAACCAAGATAATACAGCCATTATATAAAACGAGACTTGCGCTATTAAGATTACTTTAAATAAATAACCACTCTCAAAAATCGCTAAATACACATTAGAAACTAATGCCAACACCATAAATAATAAACTATACCAACGTAATACTTTATGTGAGTAAAGCTTCCATAAATTAAAAAGCGACAAAGTATTTAAACATTCTGATCGTAAATGCTTATAGCTATTATAAGAGCGATTACTAATTCTGATTTTTCTCGGGAATTCTTCTGCGGTACTTTCAGCACCTTTTTCATAAGCAACTATAGTATCATCAAACTTTAGCTTATAACCCTGATTGATAACGCCCATAGACGAGCAGAAGTCATCAAGCACATGCACTGGAAGCTCTCTTAATAAGCTTGTTCTTATAGAAAAAATAGAGCCATCTGCACCCATCATTGAGCCAGATAAAGACTCTGATTTTTTAATCATTTCTTCGTATTTCCAATACAAGCCATTACTTTGTGCTGCTCCTTCAAGATCATCGTTTGTATAAATTAATTGACCTGCAACCCCACCTACTTCGTCGTCTTTATAGCACTTTGAAATTTGCAATAATGCATCTTTTTTCAAATAAACATTAGCGTCGGAAAAAACTAAAAAATCACATTCAACACCAGCTAAAGCTTTATTGATTGCGTTAGTTTTCCCCAAGCCATCACTTACTTCAAATAATTCGACTCTTCCAGGATATTTATCTACATAACTTTTGGTTATTGAAACAGTTTGATCTGTTGACGTATCTGATATTACTAGTACTTTATAGCTCGCTTTATCGTAATCTAAAGCCAAGTGGTTTTCGATTTTTTTGCTGATCACTGATTCTTCGTTATGAGCTGGTACGACAATAACAATACTCTTATCATTAGCTGTAAATGTGGTATTTACATACTCTTTTTTAACAGCACCAAAAATGTATATGATTAAAGGAAAAAAAACATATATATATAATAAAATAAATACCGAAATAAAAAATATCACCATCACTCATTACCATCCATTGCTTTGCTTTTATATAAAAGCATCAAAGTCAAAACTTTATCAATTACATTCCTACTGATAAACCCTGACATAATCTATTAAAAACTGCTGAGGAAATATAGAATCATCAATTCCATGTTTTCCTCCCCAAGAACCACCAATTGCTAAGTTAATTATTAAATACATCGGCTCATCAAAAGGCCATGATTCGGTATTATCATCTTCTTTTTCATAACTAAAAACTAGCTTATCATCTATAAAAAACTTAATAACATTAGAATATTTTTCAACAGCATATATATGATATTCAGATAAGAGATTTTTTAATGTAAACCCCTTATTTATCGCTTTTTTATTCTGGTGATTTCTTATCTTAGTATGCAGAGCTATATGCACTTTATCTTTTTGGTAACCAACATATTCCATCATGTCTATTTCGCCTTTAGCTGGCCAGCCTTTGCCTTGCTTATCGACTCCAAGTAGCCATATTGCAGGCCAAACTCCAATGCCATGGGGTAATTTAGCACGTACTTCAATTTTTGCATTCGTCCATGAATGCAAATTACGTGTAGATAAACTAGCAGATGTATACATAGGTTTTGGAGAGTCAAATAATTCATCCAATAGACTAGTTTCTACACTCTCCAACTTCCTTGCCTCAATTATTAAAATTCCATCTTTAACTCTTGCGTTATGAAGGTTGTTTGCTACATACAACTGTTTTTCACCATTTCGTACATAGCCTTGTTCGTACCCCCACTTTTCACTAGCAGGTAGGCCATCGCTGTTAAACTCATCACTCCACACTAACTGATTGTACTCTTGTGCATAGAGTGGCCAAGAGAAAGCCTGTAAGCAAAAGAAGTAAAATAAGTGTATTTTCACGCGTAGCTCCTAACATTACCACCGGAGAAGAGCCCATAAAAAAAACCAACACCGTGGGATAAGTCACATAAACTATCTAAACATGTATGCTTCGAACTAATAAAGTACGGCAAAAATGAAAGTAAACCTTTTGCCAAATAAGCAGCCCCTTTAAAGCAGCAAGTAAAAAGTGCTCCTAAGAAAGTCTTATTACAGCTTTCAATTTTAAAGCCTGTAGCACCCATTCTAAAGCAGCGACGTAAAGCCCATTTAGTTGTTAAGCGTTCAATAACGATATGTTCTTGAACTATTGCATTATTAACCCACTTAATTTTGCCACCACATGCTGTTAACCTCAAAAAGAGCTCTTTATCTTCTCCACCGTGAATAAGCGACTCGTTGAAGCTAAGATTCAGTTTTTTAAGTGTATTAACATTAATCAAGATATTATTGGTAGCAGCCCATTTCACCATCACACCATCCCTTAATTTACGCTCGTGGTACAAACGGGCTAAGTTAAAATATTTATGAGTGCCTTTGGGAAATATGGCTTTTTGGGGGCCTGCAACTACATCATAGCCCTTCGCTTTATCACACAGTAAGTTCAGCCAGTTTTTATCTGCATAAGCATCGTCATCAATAAACGCCAAGTAGTCGTACTGGTTATTTTGTGCATAATTTAGTGCATTATTCCTTGCAAACGGTATCCCTTGTTTAGTTTCTAAAACGTGTATTAGATTAATTTTTTTATTGTTAGTAAACTTACTCACGCTGCTATTAACTACTTGAGTCAATTCGGAATTATTTTCAACAATTAATATACTTAGCTCTATGCTGCTAATGTAGCTTTGTTCAAGGATACTTAAAATACATTGCTCGAAAGTCGCGATTCTACTTCCTGTTGTTAACACGGCTACTAATACTCTCAAATTACTCTCCCTGTTTTCTTAACTTAATAAGCGTTTACGTATTGGTAACCATAGCAGCCTGCAAGCTGTTGGGTTTATAACTGCAATAGAAAGTGATTTTAAAATCTTTTTACGCTTTATTGATTTTACAAGCAAAATATAAGCTTTAGTGTTTGATAAGTTTCTATTTCTTATTTTAAGAGCTGCATTTTCACTTTTATTAAGTTCATACATCTCTACAAATTTTCTATCGCCCCACTGAAACCTTGAAATATGCCCTTCAGTTAACTGGCCAGAAATGGAGTCGCCTCTAATGGTGTATACATACCCGAAAAAGTCTAAAACTTTTGCTACTGCATTAGCCGCTAAACACGATGCTAAAAAGTAGTAATCCTCACCAATTCGAACTTCAGGCCAGTATTCCACTTTTGTTTTTACTAAAAACGATTTTAAAAAAAGAGGCTTTACGTAACCTGTGGTTTTTTTACCCATGAAATCTGCATTCCCGCTTATAAATTCTGCTAAGGATAAGTTGCCTGTTTTGAGTTCATCATTAGTGTAAAAAGGAGATAGCGCCTGCTCTCCCTCACGGCACATATAAAAATTATCTATAAGAATATCTGTAGCATCATCTTCAGAATTAAGCATTTCGCTCAATCTATTAGGTAAGAAATAATCATCAGAGTCTAAAATTGCGATCCACTTACCTTTTGCAGCTTCAAATCCAATATTACGTGCATAACCTGGCCCCCCATTGCTATTCGATTTGATTAACCTAACCCGCTCATCGCGATAATTCTCAACAACCTCACAGGTGTTATCGCTTGAAAAATCATCAACAACGATAACCTCAAGAGAAACCTTTTGTTGAAGCGCCGAATCTATTGCTTTGCTAATAAATTTTTCTGAATTCCAAGCAGCAATAACAACTGATACTTTTAAATCAGCTTTCATCTAGTAACCTATTGCAGTTATCCATTGAATACATACTCCCTTTATCACTATCTAATACTGAATTATTTCTTTTTTACCAAACAGTTTTGCAAGCACCCCAACATGAAGCGTGCCTCTAAGGAGCCAATGATATTTTTTGTTTTTACCTAGTATTGAAAGTAGGCACATTAGTATACAAAATGAAAATTTACAGCTAGCTAAAGTGCTGTATTTTATTTTATCTAGTACACTGATATTTTTAGTTATTAGACGTGCGCCGCATGTTTGTCCAAACCTGAACTTCCTTTTTAATAACCACATCAGGTTGGCACGTTCAGGCGGTACATCTTCAGTAACCAATGCATCTTTTGCGAATGCAAAGCATCCACCATTAGAATAAACATAAGAAAAAAAGCTACTATCTTCTCCGCCTGATTTACCTAAAGCAAGATCAAACCTCAACCCCTTACAAGCTTGGTGCTTTAAGTTAATCAGAGCATTTGCTGTAGAAGTTGTTTTTATTACCCCTTTAACAAAAACTGGTTGTTGAGAATGAAAATCACATATTTTCATCCAGCTAGGCGCACTGTCGTCATATATCGCTTTAACAGGTCCACATACTACCGCTACTTTTTCCTGCTGCGCTTTTTTATATAAGTTTGAGAGCCAATTAATGGAAGCCACTTCATCATCATCTATACATGCCAACCAATTACTATCTGCATTGTCTAAACACGCATTTCTTGCAATAGAGATATTTTGAGAAGGGGCATGGATATAAATTAAGCGCAACCCAAACTCTTCTGCCCACCCCTCTATTTTAGCTCTTGCTTTATCGGTCTTATCATTATCGGCTATAAGCACTTTTAGCGTTATTTCTCTTGGCAAGCATTGCTTTGAGATAGAATATAGAGTCTCTTTAAGGCTATCTCGTTTATAAGTACAAATTGCCACGCAAATATCCATAGAGAGATCCTATTAATTAAACTTTCCATCTGTAGAGGATGACCACTTGCTTAAAGCGACCTCTACACCACCATCGAACTTTTTACCTTTAGATACTAACCACCCAGGGTAAACGTCTGTTGATTTAACTAACTTCATTACCCGCTCGGGGTGAATTCCAATGTTAAACGCATTAAATAAACGCAAAGCTTTAGCCACCCCGAGCACAATAAATTTTGGTAGCATTACTGTTTTTACGTCTGAAAAGTGGTTAGCCTGAAAAATATCTATTATATCTTCAAGTGTATAACCTTGATGGTATGCTCCATTAAATGTTATTAATGTCTGTCTTTGATCTTCAGCAAAGCTAATGGCTTCAATTAAATCATCTACATAAATGCATGCTTTTATTGTATTTTTCCTGCCCGGATAAATAAAAAAACCCTTACTAAGTAAAGTCGCTAGGCGCGTAAAGTTACCCCCTTCTCCAGGCCCAAAGACTACTGCAGGCCGCACTATCACTAACTTATTAATTGCAGAGTTTTTATTAAGCCATTCTTTATGAACTTTCTCTGCTATCATTTTCGAGTATCCGTAAGATGATGTAGGCTGTAATTCGGTTTCTTCTGTTTTTTGATCTTCGCCCGGACCATAAACTGAAATTGAGCTAGTAAAAATTATATTTTTGATACCCGCTCTTTCAGCATACTTACATACTTCAAGTGCTCCACAGATGTTTGTTTCATAGTATTCATGATGTTCATGGCCTGGTGTCATGTGGATCGCCGCAAAGTTATAAATTTTATCGATGTTATTGAATAGCTCTAATGATGATAAGTCCCTCACATCAGCTACAATATAATTCACCCCTTTGCGTGGGGATTTTGGCTCTTTTATGTCCACAGAGATAATAGTTGTACAACCTTGTATAAGAAGCTTATCAATAAGGTGTGTGCCTATAAAACCTGAGCCACCAAATATAATTACACCTTTAGGTATTTCTTTACTCATAACGCTCATCTTCCTTTAAATAAACCCAAGATACACACATAAAAAAATGAATAACTGTGAACTGCTCAAACCAAACAGCTTCTAAAAAAGTTTGTAAAAACATATAGCTTAAAACTAAAATGGCAAAAAAATGTGAACTCCCAAAAGCAATGTTTCGTAAATCAAATATCCTACTTATGAATAGCTTTATTAAATATAAGTAAAGAAACAAACCAACTAGGCCAAGTTCAACGCCCATATCTACATACATATTATGGAAATTAAACCCTGCTCCAGAGGGGACATGGTGGAGTGCCCATATATCTTCGGCTATATTATTTCCAACATAAAATAAGCTCTGGAAACCCACTCCAAGTAATGGATTTTCCTGTATAAGTGATATCCCTCTTGCCCATAAGTGTGTGCGACCTGTTAAAGTTGGATCTTTACCAATGCTATACATAAGTTCATTAAAACTGCCATTGATAAGTGAATAGACTAAAAGGAACATACCGGTTAAAAAAACTAACAAGATACTCCAGTTCAGTTTTCCTCTAGTGAACTTATTTAAAGCTAAATTTTGGTAATAAATAATTACAATACAAATTAATATACTACCTAATACAAACACCATTGCGCCTAATGACTTAGCTTTAATTAAAACTAAAGTCGAAGTAATTAATAGCACAACCCCTAATATACGACTGGACCTATCAATCGTTTTATTGAGCGATAAGGTAAGTGCTAATGCAATGCACATAGAAGTATTTGCAGCTAAATAGTTTTTACTTCCAAAAATACCAATTAAACTTATTTCACCTGTCATACCATTTAGAGCAGTGCGAGATGAAACTAAACTCATCACCATAGCAATTAACATAATAAACGCGCCAGCCCTTAAAAATAAGTTAAGCCCCAAGCGACTAGCTATGACAACTGCGAAAATTGTAGTGAGTAAAAGCTGTATATTTGCCCGCAATGCCGTTGCTGGAATATCTGACCAAATAACAGATAATAAGCATAAAGCTGGTATTAAAAACAACTCCCAATTTTTTTTACATACTCTCAGGGTAAAGTTGATGCCTGATGCAGCATAAGCAGTCCCAGCTATTAAAAAAGTTAAAGCCGCAAACGCGCCAAACATCGTATTAAATAACAATGCACCAACAGCTAGGGCCCCCCAAAATGAGGCGTATAAATGATCTTTTTTTATAAACATAAAAACTTAAAATGATGAACTCGCTATGTAGCTTTTTACTCATTACATTTTATAAGAGTGCTTTCACTTCCTTTGTAAATGCTTCTCCCAATTGGCTTGATTTCATCGCATATTCAACGTTTGCCAACATATAACCTAACTTAGAACCACAGTCGTGTGACTTCCCTTTTAGATGATAAGCCTCTAATGTTTCTAAGTGACGAAGTTGAAGTAGTGCGTCTGTTAGCTGTATTTCTCCACCTGCTCCGGGTGGTGTGTATTCAAGTAAATCCCAAATTATTTCTGACACGACATAGCGCCCAGTAATCGCTAGATTACTTGGTGCTTGATCATTATTTGGTTTTTCAATCATGTTTTTTATAACTGCATTCTCGCCGGCTTTTATTTTTTTACCCGCTAAATCAACCACTCCATATTGGTGAACTTGCTCTTGCGGTACAGGCTCTACCATAACTTGGTTATGGCCTGTTTTATCAAAGCGGTCGATCATTTGGCTTAAGTTGTCAGTTTTTGGATTAGATTTATATTTATCAATAATTACATCGGGGAGCATCACTGCAAAGGGGCTATTTCCTACGATTGGGCGCGCAGCAAGCACGGCATGGCCTAACCCTAAAGGGGCAGATTGACGAACAGAAATTACCGTTACATCTTTTGGTACTATTGAGCGTACTTCCTCTAAAAGACTACGCTTCACACGCGCTTCTAGAGTGGCTTCAAGCTCAAAACTCGTATCAAAGTGATTTTCAATTGAATTTTTGGAGGCGTGGGTGACTAAAACTATTTCTTTTATACCGGCAGCAACTGCCTCATTTACCACATATTGAATGAGTGGTTTGTCTACCAAGGGGAGCATTTCCTTAGGAATAGCTTTAGTGGCTGGTAGCATACGTGTACCAAGGCCAGCAACAGGTAGAACAGCTTTTAAAACTTTCACATTAATTCCTTTTATCTTATATAGAACAAAAAAAGATCTCGCAAAGCAAAGCCCATTAACGTTCTCACATACCCTATGTGTCTTACAGTATACACGCCCAAACAATCTACTCAACCAAAAAAACATCCTTTTTAACTGTTTTTTTGTTAAATTTATGTTGCAACAAATTAAACTTTTACGCACTAAATTAGTGCTTCCAATACTTTTATACTATCTACCTTTTTAATGTTAATGCAACTATACTAAAGCTCATTTTTAAAGGAATGCTTCAAAAGGGAATAGTAGTGCGCTTCATTTTTTGTGTTTTATTCGTATCATCTTTTATTGTGCACTCCCAAGATATGCTTACGAATTTGCGTAATAACGATATAATTTCATTTGCCCAGCAACAGTATGGTAGCCAAGGACACGCACGTATTAAAAGCTGGTTAAGTTTTATAGATGACGCTATCAACAAAAATGAATGGAAAAAAATACATCTTGTGAATGACTTTTTTAATGAAAAGATTAAATACAAGTCTGATCAAGCTCTTTGGCAGAAAGCTGATTATTGGGCAACACCACTTGAAAGCCTTGGCACTGGCATGGGTGATTGTGAAGACTATGTAATTGCGAAATACTTTACGTTACTCGCTTTAGGTATTCCTGAAGATAAAATTCGGTTAATGTATGTTCGTCATAAGGAGCTTAACCAACCCCATATGGTTTTAATTTATATTGAGCAGCCAAAGCAAATTCCTTATGTGCTAGGAAACTTCAATACAAAATTACTACCAGCAACTCAACGTACCGACTTAACGCCAATATACAGCTTTAATGGCCAAGGTTTATGGTTAGCTAAATCGAAGGGGTTAGGTAACAAAGTAAAAAACAGCCGTGGTGTATCTGCTTGGAATACAATGCTAGAGCGAATTGAACAAGGTGAGCTTGCTCCCATATAGAATAACGTTAAAGGAACTATTAGTTATGTCGTCTTTTTTTAAAAATGGCTTGAGTTTAAAAACGCAAGTTTATGGATTGATTATAGTCATTTCATTAATTTCTTTTTGTGTTCGGGTAGTTACCGATGTAGATACCACTCGCCAGTATTTGCAAACCCAAATGGGCAGCCACGCTCAAGACACCGCTACAAGTTTAGGGCTTTCTATTTCCCCCTACCTTGAAGAAGACAGCATAATGATTGCTCAAACAATGGCAACGGCCATTTTTGATTCGGGTTATTATAAGCAAATAAAATTTACTAATGCCCAGAACGAAGTGGTTTTTGAACTTGTAAACCCCAAACGTGTTGAATCGGTACCTAATTGGTTTATAGGTGCCGTTGAGCTTAATGCACCAAGTCGGCATTCGGAGTTGAATAATGGCTGGGTCATGGCGGGCACGCTTGAAGTAACAAGCCATGTTGGGCAATCGTATCTAACCCTTTGGGAACATACTAAACGCAGCTTTTATGGGTCGTTTTTGTTATTAATAGCGTCACTGGCTGTTGCATTTTTAATACTACGCGCGGTGTTTAAACCACTAAAAGCTGTAGAAAACCAAGCCCACCTAGTTACACGTAAACGCTTTACACTCAACGATGAAATACCTGTTGCCCGCGAGCTGCGCACCGTTACAAAAGCTATTAATAATATGGTTATGAACCTGCAAAGTACGTTTGACTCACTTACTAAGCAAACACAAGCCCTTACCGAAGAAGTATATATAGACCCTTTAACTGGTTTAGGTAACCGAAAGTCGTTTGATAACCATTTTAACTCGGTAGTTGATTCTATTAGCGATGAAACTCCCATTACCGCAATGATGATTACCCTGCCCTCGCTTGCAAACATCAATAAAACAGTAAGTTATCAAGACGGTGATGAGCACGTAAACGAAGTGGCAAACATACTCAAAACCAGGTTTGGCGAGCTTACTAATGCAAAAGTGTTTAGGTTAAATGGCAGTACCTTTATTGCCCTTGCGCCCTACGATAGTGATTTTTTAAATAGAACTCGCCTTGAAATTATTGATGCATTTAGCCAGCAAAAAAATAGTTTGCATGTTAATGGCTTTGCTAACTTTGCGTTAGTAAGTGTAGAAAAAGGAATGCCTGTAGGTCGCGTATTATCAGCGTTAGACACGGGCTGTACAATTGGTGACACAAACAATAATAAAATAGATAAAGACACTTTATTTAGTGTTAATCAGTGGCGCACACTTATTCAGTCAATTTTAGCATCTGGTGAAGTGAGTTTTTCAGTGCAACCTGTAAAACGTGCTAACTCACAAAATAAGCAATGCTATTTTGAGGTATTTGCTCACTTTATTCATGAAAACGAGAAAGTGAGTAACGGGCATTTGTTTGCTATGGCAGAAAAACTCAACTTAACTGAAGAGCTTGATAAAAAAATAATTCGTAATTTTGTTAATGTTAAAGAGCAATATCCAAATAATGTATTTGCACTCAACTTGAGTAAGGCATCTTTGTATTCAACTGATTTTATTGAATGGCTAACGCTTTATTCACACACAAAGCCTGTTATAAAAACTAACTTGTTATTTGAACTACACGAGATCAGCTTGCTTTATAATGTTCATATTGCCTCGCAACATATAGACATAATAAAAGACATAGGCATTAATGTATGTATTGAGCATTTTGGTACTAGCCTCACCTCCTTTAAATACTTACAAGGCTTAGATATTGAGTATGTAAAAATAGACGGTAGTTACATACAAGACTTACTAGATAACAGCCAAAGCCAATTTTTTATTCAAACAGTTAATAATATTTGTCATGGTTTTGGTATAAAGGTGGTAGCTTGTTTAATTGAAAAACCTGAAACATTACATACACTTGAAAACCTAGGGTGTGACGGTATACAAGGTAACTTAATTATACCACCGTCAAAAGTTATAGAAACTAAATGTAGTGGTATGAATAAACAGTTTACTTTTTGTACCAATACGCTAAGGTTCTGTAATTAGTAACCTCTAAAAGAGGCTCAAAATGAGATCACTTATACTTGCTAGCTTGATTGTTGGCACCTCAAGTTTTGTTACACTTCCAGTTTATGCTCAAGCAGACAACGATGTAGTTGTGCAAACTGGTAACCTAGATACTTTAATTAGTATTTTGAACAACGCCACAGCAGAAACTCCATCGGATGAGTTGCAACAAAACTTAGTAACTGCAATTGAGCAACTTTGCCAAAATACCGGACCAATTGATTTAGATTCTCCTATCGCTAATGGAACGTGTTCTGCTGAGCAGCTTGATATAATTATGAATGCAGTTATTGCAGCCATTGGCGCAGATAGCCCGTTTATTTCTGATTTTTTAGCGGCCTTAGTTACTGCAGGCGTTAATAGCGATGCAGTAACGCTTGCTGCAATAACAGCTGGAGTTGATGCAACTATTGCGTCAGAAGCAACAGCAGCTGGTCCTACAGAGCCTACCGCCCCAGCTGGCCCTGTAATTGTAACCTTGCCTACAACAACCGTTCCTCAAGGCGCAGGTGGTACCGGTGGTGACGCTGGTATTTCTGAAGTTGGCAACTAAATAATAATTAGTTTTATAATACAAACGCAGCCTAATGGCTGCGTTTTTACTTTAAACAAAGTGTTTAAATACGTTGTTTAACTATTAGCTCGTTTTCTGAGAAAGCTGTGAACCGTTTTATATTTTTTTTGCTATGTGCAATTATTTTTTTGCTGCCCCTTCCTTTAGGTAGCTACCGACCCTGGGCCATTATGGCAATGGGTATTTTAATTTGTATAACCTTTGTTTTTCACTTGGTTAATAGCGCTGTAAATAACCAAACGTTGTACCCTCCTCGCTATTCTTTACCCATTATTTCTGCTTTATTATTAGTATGCGCTATGTGTACTTTGCAATTTTTTACTGTGAGTTTAGACCCCTTTCAAACAAAACAAATGCTGTTAAAAACGAGCTTTATGGTTTGCTTTTGTTGGCTTATATTTATTTATTGCAATAATAGTGAGCGTATAAAAAAGCTTATTTATACCATTATTGCAGCGGGTGTTTTCCAAGCTTTGTATGCAACTTACCTAAATCTTTCGCCTGACATGCTTAGCCCTATTTTTGGATATAGGCACACGCAACGCGCCATAGGTACGTTTACTTACTCTAACTTTTTAGCTAACTATTTAGCGCTATGCTTATGTTTGGGTATTGGTGTATTAGTGAGTGAATTAAAGCGAGGTAGTCATGCAAGTGACCTTACATTTAAACAAACTTTGCGCGCCTGGACTGAGATTTTATTAAGCTCAAAAATAATTTTGCGTATATCGTTAATTATTATAATTATTGCGCTAATTTTAACGCGCAGTCGAATGGGTAATTCAGCCTTTTTTATAGCACTGATGGCTGTTAGCTTGTTGGCTTTGTTTGTTTACAATAAAAAACCTAAAGCGTTTAAGTTACTTATTATTAGTTTTTTTATAATTGATTTGATCATTATTGGTGCAATATTTGATGTAGAAAAAGTCAAGCAACGCATTAGCGAAACCAGTATTCAATCAGAAACACGTGATGAAGTAGTTCGTGATTCAATCCCGTTAATACTCGATAAGCCTTTATTAGGCTCTGGTGGTGGTACGTTTTATACTGCTTTCCCTGCGTATCAAACTGAGCCGTATTCGGGCTATTACGATAATGCTCATAACGACTATATTCAATTTGCTGTAGAGCTAGGCATACCCGTAACATCAGCTTTAGGGGCGCTTATTTTATATTGCTTATGGTTATGTATTCAAACCATGCGAAAACGCAAAACAGCGTTATTTCAGGGCGTGGCTTTTGGCTGTGCTATCGCTATTGTAGATATGCTGTTGCATTCTTCGGTAGATTACTCGCTCCAAGCAGGCGCTAACTCAATGTTGTTTATGGTTATTTTATGTTTGGCGATTTTAAGTAATAAAATAGTTGTTAAGCGAGGGCGTGATTTTAAATAGCTATTTTTAAAAATATTTGCACAAAGAGGTTTAGAGACGCTCCGCTTTAGAGTCGTGATAAACAAAGTAAAATGTCTGGATTGGTTGTGACTTCTCATTTACTCCTCATTCACTTCTCTTTGTGCAAATTTTTAAGTTATTTAAATCACAAAGAGGTTTAGAGACGCTCCGCTTTAGAGTCGTAATCAACAAAGTAAGATGATTGGATTGGTTATGTTTTCTCATTTACTCCTCATTCGCTTCTCTTTGTGCAATTGAACTTAGTTATTTTTCACAAAGAGGTTTTGAGACGCTGCGCTTTAGAGTAGTGATAAATAAGATGCATGGGTTGGTTGTGACTTCTCATTTACTCCTCATTCACTTCTCTTTTTGCAATTTTTATATTGTTTAAATCACAAAGCGGCTTAGAGTCGCTCCACTTTAGAGTAGTGATAAATAAAATGTCTGGATTGGTTATGTCTTCTCATTTACTCCTTATTTTCTTCTCTTTGTGCAAGTAATCTTTTTTTGTCTATGATATTAAATTAATGAGCTTAAAGTTTTTATAAGGATATATATGGATATTAATAAATTGACACATGCTGTGATTGGTTGTGCTATAGAGGTACATAAAACTTTAGGGCCAGGTTTGTTAGAATCGACTTATGAAGCCTGTTTAATATATGAATTAAGTGAATTAGGTCTAACGTCGAAGAGTCAACATGACTTACCTGTTTTCTACAAAGACACACATATTAATGCTGGCTACAGGTTAGATATTTTGTTGCCCAATAAATTAATAATCGAGCTTAAATCTGTAGAAAAGTTATTACCGATTCATTCGGCACAATTAATAACCTATATGAAACTTGCAAATGTTAGTGCTGGTCTTTTAATAAACTTTAACACTATAAAATTAATTGACGGTATAAAAAGATTTAATTTTTAAGCTATTTTATTTGCAGTTACTCTATTTAGCTTCACTCTCAAAAGAATAATTCTTAAACATTACTCACAAAGAGGTTTAGAGACGCTCCGCTTTAGAGTCGTAATAAACAAAGTAAAATGTTTGGATTAGTTATGTCTTCTCATTTACTCCTCATTCGCTTCTCTTTGTGCAAATTTTTATATTGTTTAAATCACAAAGCGGTTTAGAGACGCTACGCTTTAGAGTCGTAATAAACAAAGTAAAATGTTTGGATTAGTTATGTCTTCTCATTTACTCCTCATTCGCTTCTCTTTGTGCAAATTTTTATGTTATTTTAATCACAAAGAGGTTTAGAGACGCTACGCTTTAGAGTGGTAATAAACAAAGTAAAATGTCTGCATTGGTTGTGTCTTCTCATTTACTCCTCATTCGCTTCTCTTTGTGCAATTAGCTTAAGTTACTTTTTCACAAAGAGGTTTAGAGACGCTACGCTTTAGAGTCGTGATAAATAAAATGCCAGGATTGGTTATGTCTTTTCATTTACTCCTCATTCGCTTCTCTTTGTGCAATTGAACTTAGTTATTTTTCACAAAGAGGTTTTGAGACGCTCCACTGTAGAGCAGTGATAAATAAGATGTCTGGATTGGTTATGTCTTCACATTTACTCCTTATTTTCTTCCCTTTGTGCAATTAGCTTAAGTTACTTTTTCACAAAGAGGTTTAGAGACGCTACGCTTATGAGTCGTAATAAACAAAGTAAAATGTCTGGATTGGTTGTGTCTTCTCATTTACTCCTCATTCGCTTCTCTTTGTGCAATTAAGGTTTTTACTTCACTCAAAAAATTTTTCGCGGCTTTACTGCTCTTCTAAATCAAACTCGGTGGTGTGGCCGTCGCCGTGGATTAGTTGATAACGCGCTAAATCTCCTTGCTCCAGTGTAATTAAGCTAATGGCAGAGTCGCTTACTAGGTACTTTTGGCCTTCACCTTTGGTTTGGTGTTTATCTACTTCCATGTGCCAGCGTTTGGTGAAAAAGTTAAGCGGGCTTTTGGGGCCGTACAATATTGAGTCGAGCTTATCGAGTACATTAATTAGCTTACGCGGAAATTCGTTTTTAATTCCGCTGGCGGTGAGCTGCCATATTCTATTTGGGTGATCGCCAAAACGCTTTTGCACCGAAAAACAAAAAGAATAATGCACATCACCCGATAAAATAAGCGTTTCGTTAGGTGTGTCTGTACGCCTAAAGGTATCAAGCAGTTTTTTGGCCGAGCCTTCGTGTGCCATCCAGTTTTCTACATCAACCATAAGCGGCTGCCCGCACATATTAAACGCCGCCTGTATTGCTTCTATTGATTTAACCCCAAACACTGGCGCTGGCGATACAATAATTACTTTGCTGTGGCTCAGTAGGCTTTCTTCAAGCTCTGTTAAGCGCTCCCAATCAAGTAAGCCTGAGGGTTCATTAAAGTTACTTTCGTTACGCCAGCGGTGTGTACGGGTATCAAGCACAACTACTTTAGGCGTGGTGGTAAGCTCATAATGCCAATAGTTAAACTCGTTCAGAGGCTTATCAAAGGCTTTAAACTGCCAAATATTGTTGGCGTTACGACTTTGTTTAAATTCATCTATAAGCGCACCGGTTTTATGTAGCGCGTCGTTGCCCAGCCCTTGAAATAGCCAATAGCTTATTAGCCCATTATTAATGATGCGTTTACTATTTGGGTTTTGATTTATAGCTTGCTCCCACCCTGCTGTTAGGTTCCAATCATCGGTAATATCGTGATCGTCAAACATCATCAAGGTAGATACATTAGCAAATAAACGCTCTACGCGATTTAAGCCTTTTGCGTAGTCAATTAACGCCTTTTTTTCGGCGTTAAAAATGGTGTTATTTTTTTCATTGCCTTGAGTGTAATGGCAATTTTTAATATCAACGCATTGCCACGCGGCGGCACTAAAGTTAAGTAAATACAGCGCTATAAATTCTTCAAAGTGAATTAAGTGATTATGCGCTTTTACGCTAGAAAAATGAGGCTCGTCTTTTTTTAGCCAGTACCCAACGCCCAGTTTTGAACGTTTTTGCCATGGTGTTTTAGGTAAATAATGATGGCGGTTAAAAAGCTGCTCATTTATATCTGCTGGTAAATTGAGCTCAAGCGGTTGCTCTTTATAAATACCTAATGCATCTATTAGCTGATGAATAGCCAGTAGCATAGGACCGGCAACATCATCGGCGTAAACTTGGTCTCCGCTAAGCAGTAAAAGCTGTGCGCCCTGCAGGTTATTACTGCGCTGGGTATTTTGCCATTCACTTGCTGATACTAAGCTGTCTTTTGCGGGGTGATGTGCGTTGCGACACGAGCCATGTAAAATATGCGTAAGCTTATTGGCAATTGCAAACGAAGGAGCCGTTTGCCCTTCAAAGCACCATGGAGTTAAGTCAATTTTTTGCTCGTTAATATGCAGTGTATACGCTAATAACGTGTCGAGCGGAAACTGGCTATCAACGGGTTTTATAATTATAAAATGCAGGTAAAGGTATTTACCTAATGCAATGCTTTGCTGCTCGCTGTAGCTTTGTTGGTTTTCAAGTGTGATTTGGCAATTGCCAGGGCGTGAAGTAGCAAACTGTATACATATACCACTTTGCTCAGCTCGGCGCACCATAGGCCCCATTAATAAAAGTGGGAGTTGCGCCGATTGAGTAGTCATGTGTTAGCCTTTTGCCGCTAATTTAAAAAGTGAATAAAAGTTATCCGTTGTTGCTTTTGCAAGCTCGTTAAAGCTAATACCTTTAAGCTCACTAATATAGTAGGCAACATCTTCTACATACGCAGGCTGATTTGTTTTTCCACGGTACGGCACAGGTGCTAAATAAGGCGAGTCTGTTTCGATGAGTAACCTATCGAGTGGGATTTGTTTTACAACTTCTTTAAGCTCTACGGCATTTTTAAAGGTAACAATGCCTGAAATAGAGATATAAAACCCCATATCAATCGCTTTTTTGGCCATATCCCAATCTTCGGTAAAACAGTGCAGTACGCCACCGCAGTTTTCTGCTTTGTGTTCACGCATTAAGTTAATGGTATCGGCTCTGGCATCACGGGTATGAATAATCAGTGGCTTTTGTAATTCGTTTGCCACTTCAATATGGCCAACAAAACTGGCTTGTTGTACTGCGTGCGTGTCTTTTGAATAATAGTAATCTAGGCCTGTTTCGCCAATCGCGACTACTTTTTCATGCGATGCTAAACCAATGAGTTGCTGTTTATTAAGGGCATCTTTTTGATCAAGCGGATGCACGCCACACGATGCCGATACATCGTCGTAATGTTTAATTTTTTCAAGCATGCTTGGGAATTGATCAAGCGTTACACTTACACATAAAAAGTGCTCTACTTGCTTTGCGCGGGCGTTGTCGAGTACTTGATCTAGGTTTAAATCTAATTTGTCAAAATCAAGACGATCTAAATGGCAATGAGAATCTACAATCACTATACGGCCTGTATGGTTTTGGGTGTTAAATTATACTAACCTGCAAAAATACCTAGTTGTACCAATTTGCAATAATACCTAATCATTTTGCGGGGCTAAACGTGTCGCTACCTGCGTTAAACAATGCTTATTTACGACTGCATGGATGCAGAGCAATGCAGGAGCAATTGCCGAGCATAACTAAATAGCGAATTTTTTACCTAGCTATCAACACGTTTTTCCAGCCTCAAAGTAAATCACTTAATTAAGCGAATGGGTATTAAACGAATTGATATAAGCAAGTTAGTATTGCAGTTAACGAGAGCTAAGCGCTCGCTAACCGGCTGCTTTATGCATATCACTATTAAGCAAATGCGTTTAAAACTACATGGTATATGTAGGATTACCAGAGTTTAACATAGTGCCTAATAGCTTTTCGATTTTAGCGTTTAAATTTGTTTTATCATCTAAAAAGCTAATGCCTATACCTGGTGGGTTAGAGCTTTGTGCGCCTTGAGGTGTTATCCACGCAACTTTACCCGTTACCACGTCATCTTCTAGCGCATCAGGTAAAGTCACTCTGAGCGCTAAAGAGTAGCCAATTTCGTAACGCATATTGGTACGTACAAATAGGCCGCCTTTTTTTAAATAAGGCATGTAGCAGCGATAAAGTTCGTCAAGGTTATCTACATCAACTAAAAGCTCTTGCATATGTATTCCTATTTAATGTTACGCAGGGCATGCGCTAAACGCGACACTGCTAGAGGTAAATTAAGCCCGAGTACCTCTGTGCTATTTTGTAAAAATTCATTCAACGCTTGCTGAGCACTTTGGTACGCGTCAAAACTTAAACCCATTATAAGCTGCTGTTTTAATTGCTCGCTTAAAAATAATGTAAAAATGCGTATTAGCTCAGGTTGTTTGTTTATAATATTTACAAGCGGACTAAAATTATGGCTTTGTTTAAACTCAGTTGCAAATTTATATAAAGTATCAATGTGTTGCAGCTGCTCTTGCGCTTGCCACTGTTTAATTAAAAGTGGTTGCGTATAAAACAAAGGCAGCCACACATAGTCACTAATATTTAAATCGGCTAACCAGGTTTTAGCCGCTTCTGGGTTTGCGACTTTAATGTCTGTTTTGGCACAGCGGCTTAAAATAGTGGCAGGTAACTGCGCAGTGTGGCTTGTGGTTAAAATTAAAAAGCGGCTATTGCTAGGCTCTTCTAAGGTTTTTAATAACGCGTTTGCTGCTGCCGTGGTCATTTTTTCGCAGTTTTCAATAATAGCCACTTTATTACCATTTTGTGCAGCAGAGTGGTTCATAAAATCGCTTATCGCACGAATATCGTCAACACCAATGCTTTGCCCTTCAACTTGCGTTAGCCGTTTATCAGGGTGGTTACCCGCAAGTGTTAATGAGCAACTTTTACACTGCCCGCACGGGGCTAACTTGCTACCTTCGTTTTGCATGTGGGTATTAATATTTTGACATAATAAGCTATTAGCTAATTGCTCGCTTAGCTCAAACTTACCAACGCCTTTTGGCCCGCATAACAACTGCGCATGATGAAAACGCTGCGCTTTATAACTTTGCGCAAGCTGTTGCTCTACGTTATTAAGCCATGGCAATGCCATGTTATTTTAACCCTTCAAAAAAGGTGCGTAGTACATTGGTTATATCGCGGTGTACTTTATCAATACTTTGGTTGGCATCTACGGTTTTTATTGAGCTATCGTCATTTGCCAGCTCAACATAACGCATGCGCGTGCGCTGAAAAAACTCAATGGCTTCTTGCTCAATTCTATCAAGCTCTCCACGGCCTTTAGCACGCTCAAGGCCTATTACGGGGTCTATGTCTAGGTAAATGGTTAAATCAGGTTTTAACCCTTTTAATACCATAGACGACAAAGACGATAACGTATTAGCGCTAATGCCGCGCCCACCACCTTGATACGCTTGAGACGATAAATCGTGGCGATCTGCTAATACCCACTGCCCTTTATCAAGCGCCGGGTTAATTACATTATGCATAAGCTGCGAGCGAGCTGCGTACATAATAAGTAGTTCGGTTTCAAAGGCTATGTCTTCTTCATGCTCGGCTTTTACTAAAGTACGTAAAGACTCGGCAAGCGGTGTCCCACCTGGCTCGCGTACATTAATAAAGTCTATTTGTTTTTTATTTAAAAAGTTTTGGCATAACGAAATAGCCGTTGATTTACCTGCGCCTTCAAGGCCTTCAATAACAATAAATTTTGGTTTCATATAAAGTTTAATTCGTTTTATTTAATATATACGTTTTAACTGCCGCGTTGTGTTGCTTTAACGTGGTTGAAAATTGGTGACTGCCATCGCCCTTCGCCACAAAATAAACATACTGTGTTTTAGGCGGATTAAGCGCTGCTAAAATAGCCGCTTTTGAGGGCATGGCAATGGGTGTTGGCGGCAGCCCTTTAATGCGATACGTATTATAGGGTGTGTAATCGCGTAAATCTTTTCGTTTAATGTCACCGTCAAAACTCTCTCCTAGGCCATATATTACGGTGGGATCGGTTTGTAGGCGCATATTTGCGTTTAATCTATTTATAAATACGGCGGCTATTAACGGGCGCTCACTGGCAAGGCCTGTTTCTTTTTCGATAATAGAGGCCATGATAAGTGCATCATATGCGTTTTTATACGGTAGGTTTTCTGCACGTTGTGGCCATGCTTGCTCAAGTGTTTGCTGCATTTTAACGGCCGCACGTTTTAATAAACTACTGGCAGTATCACCGCTGTGATAATGATACGTATCTGGAAACAACCACCCTTCTAAATGGCCTTTTTCACCTACTATTTGCTGCGCCAGTTGCTCTGTGTTTAAGTTATTAGTTAAATGCGGCGCACTACTAATGGCTGCTATCACTTCGCGTAAGTTTTGCCCTTCGATAATAGTAAAGCTAAAACTGATTTGCTCACCGTTGTTTATTTTTTTTATATTATTAATAACGCTTGTATTCGTTAGCTCGTACAAGCCGGCTTTTAAGTCGGTTAGTGTTGGGTCAAGCTTTGCAATTACTTGATAGCGCCAGCAGCTTTTTAACCAATTATTAGCTTGCCATTGTTTACATAGCTGGTTAAAGCCCATGCCTTTTTTAACTTCAAACTGGGTAGGCGTTGTTATATTTAGCGGGCTAGTTATTGTTGCTTGTAATTGCTGATACCCTACTAGCGTTGTAACTAAAGCTAACAATAATACCGATAAAATAACTTTTAACACTTAGCCTCCTTGGCTAATAATTCATTTAATAAACACATGCTTTGCTCAACATTAAATGTATGTTGTTCTATACGACTAACGGGCACAGCGCCCATTAAGCTATTACAAATAAATACAGCACTAGCTTGGGTTAATTCATTTAGGCTTACTTGCTTAAATTCAACCGCTAATTTATCACATAACGACTGCAGATAAACCCCTTTAATACCGCATTGCTCAAGGCTTGGCGTATAAACTTTATTATCACGAATAGCAAAAATATTAGCTGCCGAGGCTTCAATCACATTGTTTTGATGATCGAGTACTAAAACATCGTCACATTGTTGTTTTGCCATGGCATTTTTAATCAGCACTTGTTCTAGTCGGTTAAGTGTTTTTAAACCGGCTAATAAAGGTTGGGCTGCTAATTTTATTGGGCTTAGGGCTAAACTCACCCCTGTTTTAGCTAATGCTGGGTAGCTTTGTGGGAACCCTAACACGGTAATTAAAATGGTTAAATGGGTGTGATGCGGCAATCCATAGCCTCGCCCACCTTCTCCGCGGGTGATCACTATTTTAAGCACATTTAATTGGCAGCCAGTAATCGCCTTTGCAATGTGTTGCTCAAGCTCAGTAAAGTTAATTGCAGGAAACGCTAAGCGTTCTGCGCATTCTACCAAACGTGCTTTATGGTACTGCCAATGCTCTACCTGCCCAGCAATTACTTTGGCTGTGGTAAAAAAACCATCACCGTAGTTAAGGCCTCTATCGCGTGTATTAATCGAACTTGTATCATCGGTTGTTATTATTGTTTGCATATTGAATGGCTTGCATAAAAAAAGCCCAGTTAAACAACTGAGCTCTTATAATGTGGTTCGTTGTTAAAAAGGATTATACCTTTTTAAATAGCAACGAGCCATTAGTCCCACCAAAACCAAATGAGTTACACAGTGCAAAGTCGAGTTTTACATCACGTGCAGTGTGGGCTATGTAATCTAAGTCACAGCCTTCATCTGGGTTGTCTAGGTTAATGGTGGGCGATACTTTTTGATCGGCCAGCGATAAAATAGAAATAATAGACTCTACAGAACCCGCTGCACCTAATAGGTGTCCCATCATCGATTTAGACGAGCCTACCATTACATCTTGCGCTGCACTGCCAAAAATAGTTTTAACAGCTTGCGTTTCGGCTTTGTCGCCTGCGTTAGTAGATGTACCGTGTGCGTTAATGTAACCAACTTGGTCTGCATTTACTTGTGCATCGTTTAATGCATTTTGCATAGCAAGTGCCGCACCTGCACCGTCTTCCGGTGGCGAGGTCATGTGATACGCATCACCGCTCATACCAAAGCCAACAAGCTCAGCATAAATTTTAGCGCCACGGGCTTTAGCGTGTTCATACTCTTCTACTACAACAACACCTGCACCATCAGATAGTACAAAACCATCGCGGTCTTTGTCCCACGGACGCGACGCAGCTTGTGGGTCGTCGTTACGGGTAGAAAGCGCACGTGCAGCATTAAAGCCACCCATACCAATAGGTGTACAGGCTTTTTCTGCGCCACCGGCAACCATCGCATCGGCATCGCCGTAAGCAATCATACGCGCTGCATGGCCAATATTGTGCAGGCCTGTAGTACATGCCGTCACAATAGAAATATTAGGACCACGTAAACCATGCATCATTGATAAATGGCCCGAGATCATATTAATAATTGTTGATGGCACATAAAATGGAGAAAGCTTACGTGGGCCACTATTAAGCAGTTTTATGTGGTTTTCTTCAATGAGGGTCAATCCACCAATACCTGAACCTACTGCTACACCAATACGTGTTGCGTTTTGCTCAGTTACTTCAAGACCTGAGTCTTGAAAGGCTTGAACACCCGCTGCAATGCCGTACTGAATAAATAAGTCCATTTTTTTAGTATCTTTCGCTGACATGTATGCAGTTGCATCAAAGTCATTTATGAGTCCAGCGAATTTAGTACCAAATTTTGATGTATCAAAGTGGGTTATATTTTGTATACCACTTTTACCATCTAATAAGCCTTGCCAGGTAGATTGCACATCATTACCTAGCGGCGTCAACATTCCTAAGCCAGTTACGACGACTCGACGTTTAGCCACGGTTTGCCTCCAATAAGGGATATTTAAACCAATTGATTAAAATAGTATTACTTTAGTAAGCCGTTTAACTCACTAAGTTTAAATCTATTGGCATTACAAAGGGAATTCATACCCAAGCGACCTCAAAGTGCGAGTCTCAAATTCAACTAAAGATGTGCTATTACAAATGAATGCAGTAGAGAGTAAAAGCGGGTGAATTTGAATCATGAACTTTGAGGTGGTTTGGATATATAGATTAAAGGCAGCGAATGCTGCCTTTAATATGCGATTAATTACTCAGCGTGAGCTGATACGTAATCGATTGCAGATTGTACTGTAGTGATCTTTTCAGCTTCTTCATCTGGGATCTCAGTATCAAACTCTTCTTCAAGAGCCATAACTAGTTCAACAGTATCAAGAGAATCTGCACCTAGGTCGTCTACGAAAGAAGCTTCGTTTTTAACTTCTTCTTCTTTAACACCTAGCTGTTCGATGATAATTTTTTTTACGCGTTCTTGGATATCGCTCATTCTTCTTTCCTTTATTAAAAACGCCAATGCGTTATTTTCAGATTGCGGCGTAGTTTACGCCGCATAATTCTCTGATTCAATGATTTGACCATAAATAATTGTCTGGTCAAACCTCTGAGTGTTTGTTTTGTCTTTTATCGCTTATTTTCACAGCGATTTCAAGTATGTTTAAAGCAAGATCATAAAAATTTCAATGTTTTTGAGGTCACTTACTTAAGTTATTTTTAGCATTTGCTTATAACAATGGCGGTTAAACCATGTACATCGCGCCATTTACATGCAAAGTCTCGCCAGATACATACGCAGCCGCGTCAGATGCTAAGTAACACACTGCCGCTGCTATTTCATCAGGCTGACCTAATCGACCTGCTGGTACATTAGCAAGGGTGGCCGCTTTTTGATCTTCTGTTAGCTCATCGGTCATATCAGTTTGAATAAAACCAGGGGCTACTACATTTACTGTAATGCCGCGCGATGCAACTTCGCGTGCAAGCGATTTAGAAAAGCCAATAACACCCGCTTTAGCTGCCGCGTAGTTAGCTTGGCCTGCATTACCCATAGCGCCCACAACTGAGCCAATATTAATAATACGGCCGTTCTTTTTCTTCATCATTGGGCGTAATACCGCTTTAGATAAACGGAAGATAGAGCTTAAGTTAGTGTCGATAATATCGTCCCACTCACCGTCTTTCATACGCATTAATAAATTATCACGGGTAATACCTGCGTTATTTACAAGTACGTCAACATCGCCTAAGTCGGCTTTTATTGCCGCTAATGTAGCCTCAATCGATGCAGGATCGGTTACGTTTAAAGCATAACCCTTACCGTTATCACCTAAGTAATCGCTAATTTTAGCTGCGCCTGACTCACTCGTAGCAGTACCTGCTACTTTTGCGCCTTGCGCTACTAAAGTGTTTGCAATTGCTTTACCAATACCACGGCTTGCGCCAGTAATTAGGACAACTTTGCCCTCTAATGAAAATAAATTAGTCATTTTATATTCTCTTATTTTGCAGCGTCGATAGCAGCAGCGTCATTTACTGAGCCACATACCATTGCTTTATCAATTCGTTTTGCAAGGCCAGTTAATACTTTACCTGGGCCAAATTCGTAGCTTTGCGTAATACCTTGAGCAACTAAAGCCTGTACTGTTTCTGTCCAACGAACTGGGCTGTATAGTTGACGTACCAATGCATCTTTAATTGCATCAGCCGAGCTTTGTGCTTTTACATCAACATTATTAATTACATCACACTTAGGTGTATTAAATGTTAAAGCGGCTAAATCGTTGGCAAGTTTTTCCGCAGCTGGTTTCATTAGTTCACAATGTGAAGGCACGCTTACACTCAGTGGTAAGGCACGTTTTGCGCCGGCATCTTTACACGCTTGTGAAGCTCTATCAACAGCAGCTTTATGCCCTGCAATAACAACTTGCCCTGGTGAGTTATAATTTACCGGTGAAACAACCTCGCCTTGTGCAGACTCTTCACATGCTGTTTTTATTTGCTCATCGCCTAAACCAATAATGGCAGCCATAGAGCCTACGCCCGCAGGCACAGCTTCTTGCATGTATAAGCCACGGTTTTCAACAAGTTTTACCGCTTCACCTAGGCTAATAACCTCACTACATACCAATGCAGAGTATTCACCTAAGCTGTGACCAGCCATAACCACATCCACATCTGGGTTTGCAGCTAACCAGTGGCGGTAAATTGCCACGCTTGCTGTTAATAAAGCAGGTTGAGTGCGGTGAGTTTGATTAAGTTCTTCTTCTGGGCCATTTAGTACAAGCGCTGCTAAATCGTAGCCAAGTGCGCTTGACGCTTCGCTAAAGGTTGCTTTTACAATGTCAGAGCTCTCTAGTAGCTCGCTTAACATGCCAACGCTTTGTGAGCCCTGACCAGGAAATAGAAGTGCAATTTTTTGTGCCATACTTTGCTCTTTTTAATTAAACAAAAATTTAGTGTAACTACGGCACCTAAACGTTATTCGGCCGCCGAGTTTTTAGAATGTGTTTTTTCGAAAATAGCGGCTATTTTATCTGGAAGTTGACGTTCAACCTCTTTTACCGCTTCATCGATTGCTGCTTGAAATGCTTTTGCTGATGCATTTCCATGGCTTTTAACGACAATACCGCGCAATCCTACCAGAGAAGCGCCGTTATACTGGTCGGGGTTCACCCGATTATAGAGTTTTTTTATGATAGGACTTAAAATAAACGCCATGCATTTGTAAATTAAGTGCTTTTCTAGGGCGCTTGTAAACTTTTTCATGATCAGTTTAGCAATGCCTTCGCAGGTTTTTAATGCAACGTTTCCGACAAACCCTTCACACACAATAACATCGGCTTTTCCCGAAAAAATATCACTGCCTTCACTGTAACCCGTGTAATTAATATAAGGGCTTTGCTGCATAAGCTGCGCTGCTTGCTTTATGCCTTCATGGCCTTTTATGTCTTCAGAGCCAATATTAAGTAAACTCACTTTAGGGTTGTCGCAGCCAAGAGCTTGGCCTGCTACTACCGAGCCCATAATGCCAAATTGATAAAGTATTTCTGAATCACAATGCACATTAGCGCCTAAATCAAGCAGATAAACTGGATTTTTTCGCTCTGTAGGAACGGCCGATATTAATGCGGGGCGTTTAACGCCAGGCAGCATTTTTAATACGTAATGAGCCATAAAAAATAAAGCGCCGGTGTTACCCGAGCTTACACAGGCTTGTGCTTCACCCGATTTAACTAAATCAAGGGCGACACGCATAGAGGAGTCTTTTTTTGAACGCACAGCTAAAGCGGGTTCGCAAGCATTAGTGACAACTTCGCTGCAATGGCGAATAATTAAACGTGGGTGTGAAAGTGAATCGAGGGATTCTAATTGATTAGTAATTACTTGCTCGTTGCCACATAAAATGAGTGTTAAATTGGCATGAGCATTTACTGCGCAAACGGCAGCGGGGATAGATGAACGGGGGCCATAATCGCCCCCCATCATATCTAACGCTATGGTTAGATTAGTCAGCATAAAGCAATCTCTTAGTTAGAAATTACTTGAACGCCTTTGTAGTAACCGTCAGCAGTTACATGGTGACGACGATGAGTCTCACCTGAAGTTTGGTCAACTGTTAAAGTTGGACCGTTGATCGCATCGTGTGAACGGCGCATGCCGCGTCTTGCACGAGACTTTTTGCTTTTTTGTACAGCCATTAGTCTTCTCCTAAGAATCTTTCTTAAGTTGTTTCAAAATATCAAATGGATTTGGTTTATCATCTTCCGCCTTTAGTACACCAAAGCTAGCAGGCTTTGATGAGTAATTGCACGAAGCTTCGTTGTGTGTAGGCACTAATGGCACTGCTAAAATTAGCTCGTCTTCGATTAACTCAAACACGTTAATTTCACCGTTTTCATCAAGCGCTACTTCATCGTAGACTTCAGGAAGATCATCTGACTCAGCATCCAAACCAACAGGCGAATACATAAAGTCTTGATCCAAATCCAACCCTAAATCATCATTACAACGCTGACAAGTTACAGTTACGTGTGTAGACAAATTGCCACTAATCACAACTAAACCTTGCTCATCGGTTTTGCACTGAATTTTTACCGCTATTTCACCTACTTCTTCCTGTACAACACCTCGTAAACGAGCAAGTTTTTCAAGCGGTACAATACCATCGTAAGTTAAACGGTGTTGCGCTGCTTTCCCAGGATGAAGAGTGATGGGAATTTTTACCTTTTGCATAGGGGCTGCATCATATAGATAGTTAATTGGTTAGTCAAAGCAAAAAAGCATTTTTACATGGTTTTTCACGTGTTTTCATTACGGATCTGATTTATCCTAACTCAAACTAATTTTAATTAGGATAATAATTTATGAAGCACCCGCTTATATTAGCGTCAAGCTCGCCATTTAGGCAGTCTTTATTGCAAAAATTTAATCTGCCATTTAGTACTTTTTCGCCTGATATTGACGAAACCGCCATACCAAACGAACCTCCAGAGCAACTTGTTAAGCGCCTAAGCGAGCGCAAAGCGCGTGCCGCTTGCGATCATTTTGTTAAAGGCCTTGCAATCGGCTCCGACCAAGTGGCCGTATTTGATGGGCAAATACTTGGTAAACCTCATAATAAAGAAAACGCCATAAAGCAGCTTTCTTTGTTTAGCGGCCAAACTGTCACGTTTTTAACTGGCCTGTGTGTTTACGATATTGCTAGCGATAAAGCAAAAACGTTAATAGAGCCTTTTGCAGTAGTATTTAGAACACTCACCATAGAGCAAATAGAAGCCTACTGCGATGCAGAGCAGCCTTATAACTGTGCTGGGAGCTTTAAAAGTGAAGGATTAGGGATTTGCTTATTTGAAAAATTAAACGGAGACGATCCTAATAGCTTAATAGGCTTGCCTCTTATTAAACTCAGCCAGCTATTGGCTGAGTTTAATCTCGACATACTCGCCGCTCAACCTTAGCCAAGTAGCATACGTTGCAGCTGCTGATAATTATCAACGGTTGCAACGGGGCTAAACTCACTTAACTGCGCTGCACTGTGTACGCCCATGGTAACGCCAATTCTATCTATGTTGGCTGCCTGTGCCATGGCCATATCTATTTTGGTATCCCCAATCATGAGTGCTTCGTCGGCATTTATTGCTAATTCAACTAATAGTTGTTCAAGCATATCGGGGGAAGGTTTAGAGCGTGCTTCATCACTTGTGCGCGTGGCACTAAAGTAATGCCCTAACTGAGTTTGCTCTAATAAACGCATTAAACCAGCACGACCTTTACCGGTGGCAATCGCTAAAATAACCCCTTGTGCTTTTAACGCACTTAGTACATTTTCTACATTATCAAATACAGGAGTGGCAGTCGTATCAACACGGTATTGCTGTTTATAGCCGTTAATTAAAGCGGGATGCTGCGCTACCTCGTCAGGAAATAGCACCTCAATAGCAAGTTCAAGCGACATACCAATAATATTTTTAATTGCAGTGTCGCTCGGCGGCTCAATATTAAGCGCCAGCGCACTGAGACGAATACAATTAACAATTTTGCTAATTGAGTCCATTACAGTGCCATCCCAATCAAAAATAACCAGTTTATATTTTTTTAATACAGCGGTGGTCAT
The DNA here is from genome assembly GCF_023161905.1 of Pseudoalteromonas sp. 2CM41L. Classification (NCBI taxonomy): domain Bacteria; kingdom Pseudomonadati; phylum Pseudomonadota; class Gammaproteobacteria; order Alteromonadales; family Pseudoalteromonadaceae; genus Pseudoalteromonas; species Pseudoalteromonas sp. 2CM41L. The sequence continues at coordinate 123,890 of NZ_JALNTN010000005.1, read as the reverse complement.
TACGCTTTAGCATCTCTTAATTTTAAAATACAACTTTTAAGTGCGTTATCAAGCGGCGCCTCTACGCGCATGGTAGTTTCGTTTTTAGGGTGATAAAAGCTTAAATCGTGAGCGTGTAAAAATAAGCGATTTAAGCCTATTTTGCGCATTGATACATCAAACCCTTGGTCGCCGTATTTATCATCGCATGCAATAGGGTGGCCTTTACAGTGTGTATGAACACGAATTTGGTGAGTACGTCCAGTCACAGGTGAGGCTTGCACTAACGAGCACTCGTTAAAACGCTCAAGTACTCTAAAGCGAGTATGTGAAGGTTTACCTTCGTTATTATCTACACGCACCACGCGCTCGCCCGACTTGAGGGTGTTTTTACGCAGCCCTTCAGTTACATTTTTAACCGACGAATCCCACTGCCCTGTTACCAACGCCCAGTAATTTTTTTCCATTGTTTTTTCACGCAGCTGCTCATGCAATGCGGTAAGTACCGAGCGACGCTTTGAAATTAATAAACAACCCGATGTGTCTCTATCAAGCCTATGTACTAGCTCTAAACTGCGCTCATCTGGGCGTAATACGCGTAGTGCTTCTATTAAACCATAGCTTAAGCCACTGCCGCCATGTACAGCCATACCCGAGGGCTTATTAATTACAATAAGGTATTTGTCTTCAAATAATATTGCGTCTTCTAATTGCTTCACTTTATCAAGCTTTTTAGGCACAAACTCTTCGCGCTCTGCTACTTTAATTGGCGGAATACGCACTACATCATCAAGCTGTAATTTGTAAACGGGCTTAATACGCTTTTTATTAACGCGTACCTCGCCTTTGCGTAAAATTTTATAAACAGCGCTTTTAGGCACCCCTTTTAAATGGGTAATAAGAAAGTTATCAATACGCTGACCTAAATGGTCTTCGTTGATTGTGACAAAAGTTACTTGTAAGCCGGTTTTTTCTGACATTGCCTAATCACTGATTTAAGTAAAATAATTTAGTTGCTAACACGGTTATAATAGTGGGATAATCAGCAGCGCAAATATTTAGTATTTGCAAATAACAACGGTGCTTTTTAACACATTAAAACATTCGTGATGCACATTCTGGGTAGCCGATCATACAGATCCGAGTTAAGTTTTCCAAAGCTTTTATGCCTACTCAGTTAACACGTGCGATCAACTAACAGTAATGCGCGTAATATATTACTGGTTAAGTTTGAACATGAATTTACATTTAATGTAAAAATAAAAGCAATGAACAAATAATTTGTTTGATAGTGACGACGTAAAAACGTTGTTCAGCATTTGCTCACACGTAGTACCGTATAGCAGCTTATTTAGAACTAAAAATCTAGCTAATAAGCGTTTATTAACATTCGGCAGCGAACTTTGCTCGCAAGTACTTAGAAAATACTCATCGTATTTAAGTTACTTAACGAGCCCTACGCGCCTAACATAAACGTACTAAAAAGATTGATATGACAGGCCAACTTCTGGGTAAAACTTGTAAAGAGCGTAAGAGCCGACAGTTTTAGCACCATAAAGAATTTAATAACGTAAGCGTACGTTATTGTTAGCCAGCATTTAAAAAATACTGCATACACATTACAGAGCGTTCCGTTACAGACCCAGTCGTGAGGCTGCACATTCTAAAAAAAGGAACAACTGAACAGGCGAACACGTTTCGTCATGTCAGCGACAAAAAATAAGTAGAGTAACAATATGAAACGTATGCTAATCAATGCAACGCAGCAAGAAGAAATGCGCGTAGCACTGGTTGACGGCCAGCGCCTATATGATTTAGATATAGAAAGCCCAGGTCACGAACAGAAAAAAGCCAATATTTATAAAGGCAAAATCACACGCATTGAACCCTCTTTAGAAGCGGCTTTCGTAGATTACGGCGCCGATCGTCATGGTTTCCTTCCTTTAAAAGAAATTGCCCGTACTTACTTCCCACAAGGTTACACTTTTCATGGACGCCCAAATATTCGCGACGTGATTAAAGAAGGCCAAGAAGTAATTGTACAAGTTGATAAAGAAGAGCGCGGCCAAAAAGGTGCAGCCCTTACTACCTTTATCAGCGTAGCGGGTAGCTACTTAGTGCTAATGCCAAACAACCCTCGTGCAGGCGGTATTTCTCGTCGTATTGAAGGCGATGAGCGTACAGACCTTAAAGAAGCACTTAGCCGATTAGAACTTCCTAAAGGTATGGGCTTAATTGTACGCACAGCAGGTGTTGGCAAATCGTTTGAAGAATTAAACTACGATTTAAAAGCACTTTTAGTACATTGGGATGCAATTCAACAAGCAGCCGACAGTGCTAAAGCACCGTTTTTGATTCACCAAGAAAGCAATGTGATTTTCCGCGCTATTCGCGATTATTTACGTCGTGATATTGGTGAAATATTAATTGATAAACCACGTGTATTTGAAGAAGCTAAAGCGCACATTGAGCGTTTTCGCCCTGACTTTATGAGCCGCGTAAAGCTTTATCAAGGCGACACGCCATTGTTTACGCATTACCAAATTGAAAGCCAAATTGAGTCTGCGTTCCAACGTGAAGTACGTTTGCCTTCAGGTGGTTCAATTGTAATTGACCCAACAGAAGCGCTTACCTCTATTGATATCAACTCGTCTAAAGCAACAAAAGGCGGAGATATCGAAGAAACAGCACTGAATACTAACTTAGAAGCGGCTGATGAAATTGCCCGTCAATTACGTCTTCGCGACTTAGGTGGCTTAATTGTTATCGACTTTATCGATATGACACCGCCACGCCATCAGCGTGAAGTAGAAAACCGCTTAAAAGATGCCGCTCGTCCAGATCGTGCGCGTGTACAAATTGGTAAAATTTCGCGCTTTGGTTTACTTGAAATGTCGCGCCAGCGTTTGCGCCCTTCACTAGGTGAAGCAAGCCAAGGCCCATGTCCGCGTTGTAGTGGCCAAGGTACTATTCGTTCTAACGAGTCTATCGCCTTGTCTATTTTGCGTTTAATTGAAGAAGAAGCAATTAAAGACAACACAGCACAAGTAAATGCACAAGTGCCTGTAGCGGTTGCCGCTTATTTATTAAACGAGCAGCGCAGAAGCGTTCATCGTATTGAAAAACATCATAAATGTGATGTGGTTATCATTCCTAATCAACACATGGAAACACCGCACTACGAAGTGATGCGTTTACGTAAAGACGAAACACTAGAAACAGTAAGTTACGAGCAAGTTGTTGCACCTGAGCCAGAATCGTTCGAAATGGCTAAACCAGCAGCTGCGCCTGTTCGTGAAGAGCCGATGCTTAAAGGTGTTGTTATGCCTTCAACGCCAGCGCCACAAGCTAAAGTAGACAAACCAGCAGCGCCTGTTGCTGTACCTAAGGTTGAAGGTGGCCTATTGGCTGCTATTGGTAATTGGTTTAAGTCGTTATTTGCTGGTGAAAGCGAAGAAGAAAAGCAAGCAAAAGAAAAAGCTGAGCAAGAAAAGCAACAGCAAACACGTAATAACAATCGCCGTGGTAACAGTGACAACCGTCGCCGCAATAACAACCAGCGTCGTCGTAATAACTCTCGCTCTAAACCTCGTGGTGAACGTCCTGCTGAAGAAGAGGTGAAAACTGAATCTACCGCGAACGAAAGCCAAGAGAAAAACGAGAACCGCAATAAGCGCCGTCGTAGTCCTAACTCGCGTAAGCGTAACGATAACCGTAATAACGACAATCGTACCGCCGACAAAGAGCAAGTTAAAACAGACGCAAAAGCGAATGAAACTGAGGCTAAGCAAAGCACTGAGCCTAAAGAGCAGAAGCCAAAAGTTCGCCGTCAACGTCGTAATGTTCGCAAAAAAGTACGTATCCAAGATGAAAATACTGAGCAAGTAAAAGCATCTGATACGACTGAGCAACCGCAGCAAAGCACTGAAACAGCTAAAGTAGAGCAGCCTAAAGAGCAAGCGCCAGCAGCAAAGCAAACTGCAAATGAGCAAAAGTCAGAGCAAACAAAACCTGCACCTGTGAAAGAGCAAGCGCCTAAAGCACAACCTGAGCAAGAAGAAAAGCCAGTAGCTGCAGCGTCAACTGACGAAGCAAACTCTGAAGATGAGCAAGGGCAAACACGTACGCGTTCACGCCGTTCTCCTCGTCACCTTCGCGCTTCGGGCCAGCGTCGCCGTCGTCCTGAACAAGGTGAAGCTACAGAAGAAAAAGCAGATGAAGCACCGGCATTTGTGCCAGTAGCAGATCAAGCTGCCGCTGAGTATGAGGCAGAGCTAAAAGCAAAAGCTGAACAGCCAACCTCAAACGATGCATCAGAAAATGTTGAGCAAGCGTTAGCTGTAGAAGACCTAGCTAAAGTTGAAGCTGCTCCTAAAGCAGAGCAACCAACAGCCAATGACGATGCAGTACAAACTGTTGATCCTGAAACAGCTGAAGAGCCAGTTGTTGTTACTGAGCAACCAATAACAACATCTGAGCCTGTGAAATCAGAGCCTGAAGTAGCTGAGCAACCAGCAACACCAGAGCCTGTTAAAGCTGAGCCTGAAGTAGCTGAACAACCGGCGACACCAGAGCCTGTTAAAGCAGAGCCTGAAGTAGCTGAGCAACCAGCGAAACCTGAGCCTGTTAAAGCAGAGCCTGAAGTAGTTGAGCAACCAGCAACACCAGAACCTGTTAAAGCAGAGCCTGAAGTAGTTGAGCAACCAGCGAAACCTGAGCCTGTTAAAGCAGAGCCTGAAGTAGCTGAGCAACCAGCGAAACCTGAGCCTGTTAAAGCAGAGACTGAAGTAGCTGAGCAAAAAGATGCCAATGCAAAAACGGTTATTAGCAAAGGGGCTGCAAGCGCACCTATGGCTCAACCGACACCTGTTGCTGATAGCGACGTAAAGCATACATCAGTTGCCATGGCACACGATAAACGTGAGTTAGTTCCTGATAGTGGCTTACGCGCAGGGTCAATTAAACCTGCAGGTCGTGCTAGTTCAGACATGACTAAAACAATGAGCGCTGAGTAACCCTTAGCCTCATTAAAAAGCCGCGCTATGTAAAAATAGCGCGGCTTTTTTGTTTTAATACCTGTCTTGTCCTGAAAGGTATTTTCTCATTTGCTCCTCTTTCACTTCTCTTTGTGCAATAGATTTTTAAGTGTTTTTATTAGTAAAAAATTAAAAAAACCAAAACGCTGATTCTCGCGTGAGCAAGCTTCATGCCTACGGGCGAAATTTCATACAGTGAATTTAAAATTGTACACTCAGCTTGTTGGCGTGATGGGCAAAGCCCGTAATAAAGGATTTATCCTCGAAGAGATTTAGAAGCGCTGCGCTTTAGAGCATTAATAAAACTAAATTAAAGGTAATAAAAAAGCGCGATATAAATATCGCGCTCTTAAATCGACTTTTAACTAGATCAAATGAGTTTACTCACTTTCACTTTCCATAAAGCGTTGTAGTTGATCTTTTAAGTTTGGTGGGATGCCTTTAATAACCAGTGTATCGGTCGCTTCATTGTAAGTTACGCGCTCACCTAAATGTTTACGCTCAAAACTAACACTAACACCGCCCCCTAAACCCGAAAACTTAACCATACTAGTCACCGTTTTTTTATCGACCGGGAAAGAGTCTTCTAAATCGTAGCTTTGCTCTTTGCAAAAGTTATCAAACGGGCTGTCGTCACCTTTCGTTAGCGTAGCCGAGAGCTCAGTAACGCTTGCATCTTCACCCGTGGTTACGCAATCGTTACAGTAATCAAATACTTGCTTACGTAACTCGTCTTTTTCTGATTTATCGAATGATTGCTCCGATAAATAGTCTTCAACGGCATTAAGCATCACTTGGCTTTGTTGTTTAGGGTCTATGCCCTCTTCACAACCTAAAAAGTCTAAGAAAAAGTCTGCTACTTTTCGCCCTGCTCGGCCTTTAATAAAAGAGATATAGCGATTGTCCTCAGCTTGAGTATCCCACGCGGTTAAATCGATACGTGCAGCTAGTTGCATGCGCGATATATCTAAGTGGCGAGACGCTGCTAAATCAAGCTCAGAGGTCATGCTGTAGTGCTCTTTAATATTGATCATAGCTATTAGCATGTAATCAGTAGCCACATACTGATAATGACAAAATACTAAGTAGCCTGTTTCGCTAAAGGCGTATTTATCTAACTCTTCTTTTAAAACAGTGGATGCCTGCTCGGTCATGTGCCAAAAGCCTAACTCGTCATTACGATAGCTTTGCATTGCCGAGGCTACAACACTGTTTTTATCGCCACTAAATGCACAGTAACCTTTACCTGGCTTTGAATTGTATGCATGATGAAGTTGTTCGATAAAAACAGCGACTTTATCGTTTATCACCATTTCATCGTTTCGTAGGTGAATTTGCGTATCGTCGTCTTTTTTGTCTACATAATGAACGACTAATTTTTTAACGTCTGTTGTCATCTTTGTTTTTCACGCCTCTGGTGTTAAAATACGAGAATATAACTCTTTTATTGAACCAACTGATGCCAATCTTATCAAAATACTCTAATGAAGAAGTAGAACAAATCGTCGATCAGCTTATTGATGTGCTAACGCAACACAATGCGCCGGTTGATTTAAGCCTTATGTGTTTAGGAAATTCTATCACGCATATCCTAAAAGAGCATGTATCTGCAGGGAAAAGACAAGCCGTAACTGAGAACTTTGCAAAAGCACTTGCTCAGTCGGTTAAATAAATTATATGAATTTATCGCAGCACAATCAGTTTTCGTCAAAAGCGAGTCAGTTATTAAGTTGGGGCCACTGGTTCACTTTTGCAAATATTGGTTTAGCGCTTTTTATTAGCCTAAGCTTTTTATTTGCAGATTCACCGCCAACTAGCTTTATGGGTATTACCTATATGTTAGTGACGTGGTTAAGCCATACGAGCTTTATCGCTTTTTTAGCATTTGTGCTGACGATATTTCCTTTAAGCTTAGTGTTTCCCTACCCTCGACATATTCGAGGTATGGCTGCCGTTATTGCTACGCTTGGGGCGTCTATTTTAACGCTTGATGCGTATGTATACGTTAATTTGGGCTATCATTTGAGCTCTTCTGCGCTACCGGAAATCATTTCCTTACTGTGGCATCGTCTAACTAGCTCGCCCGCCCTTACTACATTGTTAGCCGGGGGGATTGTTTTACTCATTTTAGGCTTCCAGTTAGTTGTAAGTAACTATACGTGGCAGCACTTAGCGCGTTTAAAACAACTTAAGTTTGCCCGTTTTGCCAGCTCGTTTTTAGTATTATGTTTTGCACTCAGCCACAGTATTCACATTTGGGCAGATGCAAATTTAAAGTTTGATATAACGAAGCAAGATAACGTTTTACCGCTGTCGTACCCTACGACCGCTAAAAGCTTATTAGCAAAAAATGATTTGCTCGACATTGAAAGCTATAAACAAGCTCACAATGTAAGAATTAATAACCAAAATATTAATTACCAAATACCTGCGCCAATGCAAAAATGTGAAGATTACACTGCGCAGCAAGTCGATATTTTTGTATTTGATACCAACGAGCAGTTAAAACGCTTCGTTGCCAAGCATAAAAACCTACATAAAACTGATCAGTTTTTACAGCCAACACACCATGGCGATAGCTTGTTTAGTTTAGTGTATGGCTTACCTTCTTTTTATAAAATGGCTATTTTATCAGAGCAAACCTTGCCCGCGTGGCAAAGTCAGCGCAGAAGCATAGAGCTTGCTGGAATTGAAAAGCTAAACTTTATAAACGATCAAGCGCATTCAAACAGCGCAATTAAAATCATTAAAGGTGAAGATAATCCGTCTCCTCGCAGTGACGACACCCATATTTTTGCGTTTAGCTTAGCTAATAATAGCTCGGAAGTAGTTACATCATCGGTGTTATACAGCTCAGATAAGCGAATAGCCAAGGTAGATGGACTTATTCAACCCAGTGATATTATTGCAACCAGTGTAGGCCAATACTTAAACTGTAAGTCTGTGGTTAAACAAACCATGCTAGGTGAAAACCTGTATAAGAAAAAGACGGACACTGGCGTTAATTACTCTCAAGGCGTAGTTATTGCTTACAAAAAAGATAGAATTACGCTAATAGATTCAGACGGTAACTATAAAAATATATCTGCCGCTGAAGGTTTTTCTATTGAGCAAAGCCTCGATATCCCGTTTTTAGTACAAAGTATTAAAAAGCTAAAAACCTACACACAATAGCCCTATCCCTTAACCTAGCTTGCTATAACACCAAGCTAGGTTATATTTACTAAATCATAGTAAACGCTCAGGGATGAAATTAATGCAAAAACACACACTTTTTTTATGCGCAGTAATGGTATGCCCACTTTCTCTGCATGCGCAAAATGCCACAACTTACTATAAATGCGTGACAAAAAACGGCACTATCTTTTCGCAATTCCCTTGTAACGATAACGCTACCGCCTACACAATTAATACAGTATCGGGAATTAATACTGCACCGGCGCAAGATTACACAAAAGAGCTAAACGCATTAGAGCGCGAACGGATTGTGCTTGACCTGCAAGCAGAGCTGAGAAGTAATACTAATAAATTAGCGATTATAAAACGTAAAAAAGACCGCGCAGAATACAACCAGCAACAGCGCCTCAACCGTATCTTAGATGACGAGGACAAAAAGTTAATTAGCAAAGATATTACCAAGCAATTAAAAATAATAAATAAAGATCATAAAAAGCAAACCACCGAAATTGAAAAGCGCATTAAAAAATTAGAGAAAAAAATAGCCTCCTACCAATAGCATGGCTTTTGCCATCACACTCAATTATGCTTTAAGCTAAAAGTATAAAAACTGAAAATATTTATCTTGGTTTTAAACTTAAAATAACATAACCTTAACAACTATAGAGTTAAAGCTCTAACGTGTATAACACTACAGCACCACTAACATTTATAAATGCTGTACTAAAATCGTTATATACACTTTTTTAAGGAGTGTTTATGCAGCCACGCCATATAGCTGAATTAATTTTAACGGGTTTTAAAAAGCATTATCAGCTGTTTCAAAAAACCACCGCCCAAGCCCCGCTTGCCTTTGCAAAGCGCGATTGGCAGCAAATTAATGAAATTAGTAAACTGCGTATTAGTTACTACGATGACAGAGTAAACGAAACCACTAAAGCATTAAAACAAGCACAGTTAACTGAGCAATTAAATGAGCAACTTTGGCTGGAAGTAAAAATACTGTACCAACGCTTTTTATGCTTTCATCCTCAAGCTGAACTTGCCGAAACATTTTATAACTCAGTATTTTGCCGTTTGTACCACAGACGCTATTTTCATAACGACTTTATATTTGTACAAGCCACATTAAAAGATGCCCCTGCCATTCCTGTTGAGGCAGAGTACCGCAGCTACTTTCCAGTGGTGGATGGTTTAAAGCCCACAATAAAGCGTATTATTGAGCATTTTGATTTTAAAGCCCCGTTTGTAAATTTAGAGCGGGATATACGTTTGCTGGTAAAGGCATTTTACAAACAAGCGCCCGACACACACCACCAGCCTTGGCAAATGCGCTTTGATATTTTGCACGCGCCTTTTTATCGTAATAAAGCTGCTTACATAGTCGGCCGAGTGGTCTCTCAAAGCGGTGTGCAGCCTTTTATTATTGCAGTACTGCACCATGAAAATAAAGGCTTATACCTCGATGCGCTATTAACCAAATCATCGCAAATGCGGGTGATTTTTGGCTTTGCACGGGCTTATTTTATGGTTGAAACCCATGCGCCCTCAGCCATGGTGCGATTTTTAAATCAACTTATGCCTAATAAAACACTCGCTGAGCTTTATAATGCCATTGGGTTTCATAAACAAGGTAAGACAGAGTTTTACCGTGAATTTTTACATCACTTGTCTCACTCAGACGATAACTTTATTATAGCGCCGGGCACACCAGGCATGGTTATGATGGTATTTACGCTGCCCTCTTTTGGCTATGTATTTAAAGTAATTAAAGATAAGTTTGGCGAAAGCAAACCGTTTGGCCGCGATACCGTCCTTAAACGCTATCAACTGGTAAAAAGCCATGATCGGGTTGGCCGCATGGCCGATACCATAGAATACTCTAACGTCGTATTTCCTTTGGCACGCTTTGATAGTAATTTACTGGCGCAGCTACATAAAACCATTGGCTCATCTATGGTAATTGAAGGCCCGTGGCTTATTATCAAGCATTTATATATTGAAAGGCGCATGACACCGCTTAATTTATTTTTAGAAAACGCCAGCGAAGAAAGTGCTGCCGATGCAATAGAAGAGTACGGCCAAGCACTTAAAGAAATGATTGCGGTAAATATATTCCCAGGCGATATGCTGCTTAAAAACTTTGGGGTAAGCAAACACAAGCGCATTATTTTTTACGACTACGATGAGGTTCAATACCTAACAGATATGAACTTTAGGGCCTTACCTAAGGCCAAAAGCTATGATGATTACTTAACTGATGAACAAAGTTACTCAGTTGCGCCGCAAGATGTTTTTCCTGAGCAACTTTGTACCTTTGTTATGCCAAACCCAAAGTACAAACAGTTTTTGCTCAGTACACACCCCGAGCTTGTTGATGTTAGTTTTTGGAAGCAAGCTCAGCAAAATATAAAAAAGGGTCATGTTAGTCACATATACCCATACCCGACAGCACAACGCTTTATTCATCACTGGTAAGCGTTAAAGGACACACAATGAACATAAGTAAAATAGATTTAAATTTGCTGGTTTACCTCGACACCCTATTACGTGAGTGTAACGTAACCCGCGCCGCTAACCAGTTAAGTATTACTCAACCAGCTATGAGTAACGGCCTTAAGCGTTTAAGAAACTTGTTTAACGATCCAATTTTGGTACGTACCAGTGAAGGTATGGTCCCCACAGAGCGTGCTATAGAGCTGCAACCGGTTATTCGCGGTATATTAATGACCCTAGAAGAAACCCTCGCACCTAATCGCGAATTTGAAGCCAGCCAAAGTAAACGTGTATTTAGAATAATGGCCAGTGACTATGCAGCCAGTACATTAGCGCCAAAGCTTTTAAGTAAACTTCATGAAGAAGCGCCCGATACAACCCTAGATATACTTACGCCTAGTGATGTAACGTTTCATGATGTTGAAAATGGTAAAGTGGATATGGCAATTAACCGCTTTGAAAACCTTCCGCAATCTTTTCATCATAAACGCATATGGAAAGACAGCTTTTGCTGCTTAGTAAAAGCCGACAACCCAATTATCGAAAACTTTAGCCTAGACAGCTATTTAAAAGCCCGCCATATATGGGTCAGTAAAACCGGCTTTGGGGTCGGCGTAGGTATGGACCCTAAAGATGTACAAAAGCTAGGTTGGGTAGATGAAGCACTTGCCCATTTTGGTAAACACCGAAATATTGCCACGTTTACCCGTAATTACCACGTAGCCATTCATTTAGCAAAAGAGCAAAATTTAGTGGCGACCTTACCTTCAAAGGCTGCCAATATTTACTTAGATGATGCAGGCCTTAAAATTTTAGAGCCTCCATTTCCTATACCACCTTTTGAACTAGATATGATTTGGAGCCCTTTGCTGCATCGCGATGCAAGCCATATTTGGTTACGCCAAAAAGTAGCCGAAGTGGCGGATGAGCTTAAATAACCTTATTACAAAAGCCATGTAAAATTTGCGAGGTTATTTTATTTTAACTAGCCTTGCAGCTTGCTAAATAAAGAAATAATCAATAATTACAATAACTTAAAAATTAAGATGAAATTGGAATGGCCTTTGCTTTAGTTACTGTGAAACTTAAATTCATGTAAAGAGAGGTCATTATGAATACCCATCAAGGAACAGAAGCAACTCATATTACTGACATCATCCAAGTAATGAACAGTGGCATTGATTTTTATCAAAAAGCGCAAGAGAAAGTTGAAGACCCAGCCATTGGCGCATTATTTCAACGCATGATTGACGCACGAAAAGTAAGTGTTGAGCGCTTACAACCTTATGCAGTTAACGAAAAAGGTGAGCGTGAGGACGGCTCTTCTTTTGCTGTAGAAGCACGCAGAGCTTACACAGCCCTACTCACTTCATTTAGTTCTCATAACGATAAAACATACGTTAAAGAGCTTGAAGAGGTAGAAGATAAAACCCTTGAAGAAATTAAAGCAGCGATGGATAAACCACAGCCAGCCGACTGTGAAGCAGCCTTAGCGAAAACCTTGCTAACGATGCAAAGCTGCCACACCGAAATGAGCCGTATGCAAAAGCATTAATTTTCAAATGCATATATTTAAAACCCAGCCTAGCCGCTGGGTTTTTTATTATTAAAAGGTTTAAGGCTATAAGCCAATAATTGCAACACCCAGTTTAAACCCTGCTATGTATAGCCAAGTCCAAAATGCCACATTTAGTATTATCAAAGCCATACAGGGGTTAAACCAATCCGTAATAATGTTTAATTAAGCGAATTGGTATAATTTAACGCTGAGGTAAGGCGCAACACAATAAAATCGCGGTTGAGAAATAAATACTAAAAAGCCTAAATACAAAAAAAGGGCCTTACGGCCCTTTGAACTTAAATAACATAAGGGAGTGTTATTTATTAAAAACGGTATTCTGCGCCTACATAGTAATAAGCACCATTAAAGCCAAATGGCGCTGAACGGCGAGAGTATTCAAATACCCCATCGCTGCTTACAATCGTATTGCCATTTGAATCAACAATTGTGCCCGAGCGTGAGTTACCAATGGTGTTTTTATCTGGGTACACGTCAAATAAGTTATTTGCACCAATATTTACAGATAAATCTTCAGTCACGAAGTAATTAACTTTAACGTCAGTTAAAATTTCTGCACCGTAGGTTTGGCGTCCGCCATCTTCTACTGTGTATTCACCAAAGCGGTTAAGTGAAAGGTTCACAGTCCAATCTCCACGCTGGTAAAGCGCACTTAAGTTGATGCGATCTTCTGGTTGCCACTCTTCAATAATTGAAATTTCTTGATCAGAGAAAACATCTTCAACAGGTACGGTTTCAAGCCCTGAGCCCGATGGCGTAAATAACGACACCACCTCAGTTTCAGTAAAGTTAGCTGCTAAAGTAAAATCAAGCGTGCCACCTAATCCTTCGGTATTCCAAGTAGCTACAAAATCAATACCCGAAGTTTCGGTATCTGCACCATTTAAGAAAAACTGCCCTGCACCTGCGCCTGAGCTGATTAATGCAGCATCTAGGCTTGAAGAAAGCCCTTTACCTAAACGGTTACTAATTACTATGCGGTCGTCAATATCAATTGAGTAGTAATCCACAGTAACATTAATGTTATCCGTTACGTTGTAGACAATACCTAAGCTGCGGTTTTGCGATTTTTCTTCTTTAAGTTTTGGAATACCTAAACTTTGTGCAAGGGTTGAATCGTTTCTGAATGTACCTACTTCTTCAGCAACTAATGAGCCGTCTTCAGCCACAACAAATTGTGTGCTGATATTGTTAAAATACAATTGCTGCATTGATGGCGCTCTAAAGCCTGAGCTTAATGCACCACGCAGTGACACATCATCAGTAATTGCCCAGTTACCCGCAAGCTTAAAGTTTACCGTGTCGCCAAAGCCTTTGTAATTATCGTAACGCAGTGCGCCTGATAAAATGACATCTTCAATTAGGTAGGTTTCTGCATCAAGGTAAAACGAAATTACATCGCGTGACTCATCAACCGATGATGCCGGCGAAGAACCACCAAAACCTTGCGTACCGCCAGAGGCATCTTCAGAGCCTACACCGCCACTTAAACCACTATAAATACTTACCCCATCAAGGGTGTCGTAATCACGATAAGCATATTCGCTGCCCTCTAAAATACGGTATTCATCGGTACGAATTTCTGCACCCATAGCCAGTGAGTAGTCATCAAAGTTTTGTGTAAAATCTATATTAATGGTTTGCAGTGATAACTCCATGCCATAGGCATAGGCTTCACGCGGAATAGTACTGCGAATATCAGCGGCACTTAAACCTTGCTCGTAACGTAAAAAGTTAGCGTACGAGGCATTGATTGTGTCACTTGTTGTGTAATCAATGCTGTTTTCACCGTAGGTATACGATACATCTAAACTTGCATCGTTATCAAAGTCGGTTTTGTAACCAAAGTTGTAAGAAATATCATCAATTGTGGTATTAATTTTAGGTAAAAAGCCTAACGGGATAGTTGCGTCGTTGTCTTGTAAAACAGGGTTACCGCCCGCATTTGCATTATGACGGAAAAACGCTGCTGATTCGTTATCGCGCGTTGAATAAGTAATAAAGCCATACAGCTCGCCATCACCTAACTCATACCCTGTATTAACGGTTAAGCCAAATTGTTGTGAGTCGGCATCGCCAATACGAAAAGTGTCTCTGTCGGCGGTCAGTTCACGCGGATCGCCTGCCAGTAAAGTACCGTCGCTAAGCTCTGTACAGCCATAAAACTGACACGAGCCGTGCAAACCAGCGCGGTTAGTAGGCGAGCGGTCGCGGTAATTAAGTGTTGCATTTAAGTAGCCGCTATCACCTAGGGCAAACCCTTTATTAAAATCAACGTTTACTGTTTCGCCATCACCCTCTGAGTATTGGCCGTAATTAACCGCTGCTTTGCCGCCTTCGCTGCCATCTTTTAGTACAATATTAATTACACCGGCAATTGCATCTGAGCCGTATTGCGCTGCTGCGCCGTCTCGTAAAACTTCTATACGTTTTATAGCTGAGGCTGGAATGGCATTCATATCGGTACCTGCGGTACCACGCCCTACTGAGGTATTGATATGAATAATACTTGCCTGATGGCGGCGCTTACCATTAATAAGCACAAGTGTTTGGTCAGGCCCTAAACCACGCAGTGTTGCAGGTCGTAAGGCATCAGTGCCGTCACTGATTGACGAGCTTGAAAAGTTAAATGAAGGTGCAATAGATTGCAACATACGGCCAACTTCGGTTTGGCCTGTGTTTTCAAGTGCTTCAGCACTTAAAATATCAACGGGTACGGGTAAATCTTCTACTGAGCGCCCTGCTACGCGGCTACCTACAATAGCAATTTTTTCTATTTTCTCTTGTGCAACATCCTCTGCTGCATTCACACCGTGTGAATTTGCTGCAAGCAATGCTGGTAATACAGCTGCACTAACCCCTGAAAGCTTCATCATGTTGTTATCTTTCCTATTGATTTGTTTGAGTTTTATACTCAGTAAACCATTTTGATCAACAACCGCATCGAGCTCAGTCCCACTTAATAATGCTTGCAGTGCATCTAATTGGGTATAAAAACCATAAACCGAATTTGCTTGGTAATTTTTTGCCAACTCATAAGAAAACACCACGGTTTGCTCTGTTTGTTTAGCAAATTCTATTAAGGCTTTGTCTGCTCGCTGCGCTTGTATATCAAATTGCACCATTTGCCCAGTGGTCTGTGTTGCCCCTTGCACACTCAAGCTAAAAATAGCCGGAGCAAATACACTTAAACCACTAAATAAATGCGTTTGGTTACTGCGCAATTTATATAAACAGCTGACAAACAAAATTCCTCTATAGTTTTTTATCTTTTTTTTAAACTTTTTTTTACTAATAACATTTAAAGATGCAACTTCACCTAACATTTGTTTGATATGCATAACATTTCTTATGATTTAGTTTGCTGTGTTAGGCTCACCATATGTTCACCTAAACGCTCATGCTCAATTGCAAAGTTAGTCTGTAAACTCTCAAGTAGCCCCTCAACATCGCCAGCTTTAAATACACCCGCCACTTTTATATTGGCAAGCTCATCGCTTGAAAGCTCAAAACGGGTAGAGGTGTAGCGGCTCACTTCATTTAATGCATCGCTTAAATGCTCGCCATTAAAAATTAACATGCCATTTTGCCACGCTAAATCACGCTGTACATCATCCACAGAAAGCTGTGTGATAGGTTTAGTAATGCTTTGCTCTATAATTGCTTTTTCACCAGAGATAACAATATTGGCATTGATTTTACGTACTTTTTTAGCGTTATTATCAGCCAGTTGGTAGTCTTTAAAATCGTTGGCACTTACCGCAACACTTGGGTCGGTGATCATCACTTTACCTTCGGTTACAACCAGCTCTAAATCAGAAGAGGTATTGCGTTGTACATTAAATACAGTACCAAGTGCCGTAAAGCTCTTATCGCCAGCCATCACACTAAATGGGCGCGATGCATCTTTTGCTACATTAAAACGCCCTTCACCCTTGCTCAGTAATAACTGACGACGCCCTTTGCTATAAGCTACCTCTAATAGGCTATTCGTGTTTAATTGCACTATGGTGCCGTCGGGTAAAACATACGTGGCTTGTTCGCCCACCTTCGTTGTATATATTTTGGTGTAATTTATTTTAGCCAGCTCTTCGTTGTAGCCGTTTTCAAGGTTAATTAATAAGTAACTACACACCATTAATGCTGCAAATAAGCTCGCGGCAATCGCACTAGAAAACGCCCATCTTTTTTTCTGGGGCTGTTTTACACTTCTATGCGGAAATAAACTGCTTAACTCGTTTAATACGGACAATTCATCCCATAGCTGCGCAAGTTCGTAGACGGCATCTTGATGGGCGGTGCTTTGCATCATCCAAAGCTTAAATTGCTCTTTTTCAATTTCGCTTAAGCCCCTATCAATTGCGCTGATCCATTGGCAGGCTTTTTCTAAAATTAAATCTTTTGATGTAAATTGATGAACATTACTCATTTTGCTGCCCTCTCAATTGATAGAGCCGAATTACAAGCAGAATTATGTGCCGCAGATTGGTTATGATTTTGTTCATGTTCTTTCATGTATAACATGGTTTGTAATAAACCTTTGGCAATGTGTTTTTCTACTGTGCTTTCACTTAATTGCATGTGCTGGGCGATTTCTTTTTGGCTCATACCGTACACTTTTTTAAATATAAAACATTTACGGATAGAAGAATTTAGTTGATCCGTTGCTCTGCAAAAAAGTAAAAAACGCTCTTTTGAGGTGTACTCATCCTCAAGTTGTGAGGATTTAAGCAGCGGGGGTAATTCTGCGTTGTGCTCTAACGAGTCATTAAACTTGTTATCCCACTTGGCTATATGATTAAGCGCTAAGTGCTTTGCAGTTTTAAGCATGTAACTGCGTCTAAACTGAATATCTTGTTTTAAATCAGCTTCGTAGCTTTTAATAAAGGTTTCTTGCACAATGTCTTCTACGTCATCGGGCTGTACAATACGCGACACAAAGCGTTTTAACTGCTTAGTGATATCAACAAACGTTGATGTCATATTTACTTTGGTAGTCATCCTTAACATAGGCCTATTGTTATTTTTATTACCGATAGATTACGAGTTTTTGGCATAAAAACAAGCGCAAATGTTAATTTAGCGTTGTTTAGGTGGGTTTTGAGTAAACAGGAGATCAAATGAGTAAATTATTAGATTACATAAGGCTCAGCTTTTTTGCAGCAGGTTTACTATTAGGGGTACAAATACCGGCCTTTGTAAGCGACTTTGGGCACGCTTTAGATGCACATTTAATTGAAGCGAATAACGCATTAGCCCCTTTTAAAAAAGATGCTCAAAACTACTTTAACAACGATTTAAACAAGTTAATTGCCCACTATGAAAATATTGGTGATGATATTGTGGGTAAGGGGGCTACCCATATTAAAAACCTCAATAATCGCCAGCACTCTTTACAAGTGGCAGTTAATAACTTTAACCAATCGCCCTATTTATTTACTTTAACCAGCGACTTTCTCACCATTAAAAAGCAAGTATGGCAACGCTTTGAAGGGCAAATAGTGTTAAAAAAAGACTCCATAATAGCAGCGCTTGTTTGCGCCATTATTATTGCTATTTTTGCTGAGTTTATTGGCTTTGTAACCTTGTTCATTATTAAGCGCGGGTATTACCGCTTATTCATAGCTGGCAAATAAAGACTTCATAAACTCATAAAACACCTCGGTTTTTCGGGTTGTTAAACTATTTTGAGGCCGTAAAAACCACACCGGCGCGTCGCTTTGGGCCATTACATTGGGCATCACCTCTACTAAGTTTCCGGCGCTTAGCTCATCGTTAATTGCTATTTTAGATTTAATGGCTATGCCATGTCCGGCAAGCGCTGCTTGCGTCATGTTATCGGAATTAGAAATAGTAAAGCGCGTTTTGGCATTAAAGGTGTGTATTTTATTATTTTCATCATACAGTTTTAACTGCCTTTGCCAGGGTAAACACACCCAATAGTGCGTGCTCAGTTCGCTTAGTGTACAAGGCATACCATGCTTCTTTATATAACTTGGTGCTGCACATAAAATACGGGAGTTGTTGACAATTTTGCGAGAAAGCAGGCCTGAATCAGTTAATTGCCCTACTCTAATTGCCACATCTTGTGCATCATCGACCACATTGACAAAATGATCAGTAATTAAAAAGTCGAGCTTTAGTTGCGGGTATTGGGTTTCAAACTCGGTCAACTTAGGCATAACATACTTTGAAAAAACCCACGGTGGCATAGTCACGCGTAATAACCCGCTCACCGAAGAGCTTCGTGCGCCAATGCTGTGCTCTGCATCGTGCAAGGCTTCTATAATAGCCCCTACGCGATGATAAAATAGCTCACCGGCGGGCGATAACCTTACTCGTCTGCTGTCTCTAAACACTAACACGGTTGAAAGCTCGCGCTCGAGCTTGCTTAGCCTGTGGCTTACTGTTGCCGGCGACAAACGTTGCTCACGCGCAGCTGCAAGCACCCCTTTATTTTCTACGACGGCAATAAATGTTTCTAGGTCACTTAAATTATACATACATTTGGCTAGGCAGTTTTTGGTGTTTAATATTTTCGAATGAAGCTTTCAGCTTTGCAATATATATTTAAATAACTAAAACACCCATAATCGCCATACAGTTATATTCGAGATTTAATAATGAGTTTAAAATCACAGATTGATGCCTATAACGTGCAAAAAGAAGCGAAGCTACCTGGCGATGTATTAGCCCTTATGGCGCAGACAAATGAAGAGCTCATTGCTCAGCATATAAAAAATAATGCGCTACAGGTAGGCGCTAAAGTAAGTAATTTCAGCTTAAACAATCATAGCGCTGAGCAAGTTGAGCTCGCTGATTTATTAAATAATGGCCCGGTAATAATTAGCTTTTATCGTGGTAACTGGTGTCCATATTGTAATTTAGAGCTAAAAGCACTTAATAATCACTTACCCGAATTTAAAACGCACAATGCGCAGTTAGTTGCGATATCGCCACAATTACCCGACGAGACGTTATCTAGCGCACAAAAAAATGCTCTTGAATTTGATGTGCTTTCAGATATTAATAACAAGGTAGCCGAGCAATTTGGTTTACTGTTTACTTTAGATGAGCGTATTGTGGCGCTTTATAGCCAGTTTGGTATTGATTTTGAAAAGTACTACGGTAATAAAAGTTATACATTACCTTTACCAGCAACCTATGTAATTAACCAAAAAGGCATAATTACGTATGCCTTTTTAAACGAAGACTATACCCTACGCGCAGAGCCTACTGATGTATTGGCCGCCCTTGAATCGGAGCAACACTAATGTCTATTTTAAAATCGTTAAAAACCCTTACCCTATCACTTCTTGTTGGTACTAGCCTTGCCTCTGGCTACGCTATGGCTGAGGAGCCACAGGCACAAGCGAAACCTAAAGTACTTATTTTTGATGTAAACGAAACCTTGTTAGATTTAACCTCCATGCGCACCTCTATTGGTAAAGCGCTTGGCGGGCGTGAGGATTTATTACCACTTTGGTTTTCGACCATGTTGCATCATTCACTCGTTGATACTGTAAGTGGCAATTACCACGATTTTGGTCAAATTGGCGTTGCATCGCTGCGCATGGTTGCCAAAAATAACAACATAGCCATTACTAATGAACAAGCAAAAACAGCCATTGTCACCCCTCTTTTAACCCTACCTCCTCACAAAGATGTGAAAGAAGGACTGGCAAAACTCAAAGCACAGGGCTATAAGTTAGTAAGTCTGACAAATTCTTCAAACAAAGGCGTTAAAGCCCAGTTTGAGAGCGCTGGATTAATGTCGTTCTTTGATGCGCGTTACAGCATTGAAGATATTAAAATTTATAAACCAGACTTACGTGCCTATGAGTGGGTGCTGACAAAATTAAATGTAAAAGCAAATGAAGCAATGATGGTAGCGGCGCACGGTTGGGATGTAGCAGGAGCTAAAGAAGCCGGGTTACAAACAACCTTTATCGCCCGCCCAGGTAAAACACTTTACCCACTGGCAAAAAAACCAGACCACGTTGTGAAAGATCTACATGAATTAGCCGCTCTACTTAAATAAGCACTCCCAGCGCTAATTAATCAATACCCAAGCGGCCGATGTTAGGATGACATTGGCCGCTTTTTTATTAGGGCGTGTTGATTTTTGATAGTTAAATTTGCAGCAGTGTGTTTGGTTTTTAGGCAAGGCAGAGCCTATCAAGTGTAGTTATTCCATATAAATAAGCGAAACGCAGGAGCAGTTATCATGCCCACTAGGTTACAAACCTCGCGCCGCAATTTAATCGCCCCTAGATTGAACAAATTTCAATCCGCAAAGTTCAACACGCCCTAATCAACATTCTTAAAAACTGGCTTATAAACAAACCATTTAGCATTTTTATCTGCTAGCAATTTACTCCCCACAACGCTACTATTTAATGAATACGCAGTGGAGATAATTATGAACAGTCAAAGATTAAGCGAATTTGAAGAATACTTTCAAATAAATGAAAGCATTCGAGTAAACTTATTTGCTGTAGAAAATCAGTTAGTGCCGCAATCTCAACTCGCGCTTGAAGACGACATACCTCCGCTATTTAAGCTAGCTAACGAAGTCAGTGAGCTTGAACAGGCCTCTTTAAGACCCCTTAGAAACCTAGGCGATTTAGCACAAGAGCTGGCGGCTTTTTTACAAGCACAGTCGCGTAAAATCGATTTAATAATGAGCCACATTTTAGCATCAGAGCAAGCTCAAGATAACGCCATACAGTGCGATAGCTACGGCGGAGGCGGTATTCGCTTTACTTCGCCTGATGTATACGCAATAGGCCAAGCATTTAGAACAAAGCTATTTTTGCACCACGAAGCCTCAGCCGTTTACTGTTATACAGAAGTTGTGGCCGTTGAAAAACAAGACAGCGAACATTACCAATACACATTACTGTTTACTGCAATAAGAACCACAGACCAAGAATTAGTTGTCAGAGCCAGCTTACATGCACAAACACGCCAGCTAAAAAAACGCCAAGAACTCGAGCAAATTGACGATGATTCTAGCGGCGATAAATAGCTGACATATGCATGTAAAATGCTAAACTAGCGCCACCGTAATTTGTATCAAAACTTCATGAACTTTAGACTTTTACCTGAATGGGCTGAGCAAGACGCCGTTATGCTTACCTGGCCCCATGCACAGACCGACTGGGCTGATACGCTTGAACGCGTAGAGCCTGTTTATGTTGAGCTTGCAACGCATATCACAGCCGTGCAGCAGCTTGTTATTGTTGCCCATAACACGGCGCTTAAAAGCCACATTACTGCCTTGCTAACAAAAGCGAATATAAACTTAAGCCACGTGCACTTTGTTGTTACACCAACAAACGATACCTGGGCACGGGATCACGGCCCTATTACCTGCGCGAATATTGACGACGCTCGCCAACTTAAAATTTACGACTTTATCTTTAATGGCTGGGGTAATAAGTTCGAAAGTGCCCTCGATAATAAAATTAACGCAGTACTGGTAAACCAGCTAAGTAATCCAAACACTGATTACCAAGCCCTGAATGTGGTACTTGAAGGTGGCGGCATTGAAATTAACGAACACGGTGTGTTGCTTACAACCAGCGAATGTTTACTGAATAAAAATCGCAACCCCGATTTATCATCAGGCGATATTGAGTCAATTTTAACAACGCATCTAGGCGCAACTGACTTTTTATGGGTAGATCATGGCTACTTAGCCGGTGACGATACCGACAGCCATATCGACACACTGGTCCGTTTTGCCCCCAATAATACACTTGTGTATGTTAAGTGCGATGCTAAAGAAGATGAGCATTTTAACGCATTAGATGCGATGGAAAAACAGCTGCAAAACTTTAAAACGCAAAATAACACCCCATATACGTTAATTGATTTACCGTGGCCAAAACCTGTGTTTGATGATGACAACACCCGTTTACCGGCAACGTACGCAAACTACTTGATTATCAATAATACGGTTTTAGTCCCGACGTATAACGATGACAACGACGCACTGGCGCTAGCGCAAGTTCAAAAAGCATACCCAGCGCACACTATTATTGGCGTTAATTGCCTACCTATTATTGAACAATTTGGTAGTTTACATTGCATTACCATGCAATTACCTCGTGGATTTTTAGCTGGAGCAGCACAATGACAAGCCCTGCAAAATTAACCGTTGCCTTAGTGCAACAAACTAACAGTGATAACGCCTGCCAAAATATGGCAAAGTCGATTGCTGGCATTCGTGATGCTGCTAAAAAAGGCGCACAGCTTGCGGTTTTGCAAGAGCTGCATCGTAGTCTGTATTTTTGCCAAACAGAAGATGTGGATGTATTTGACTTAGCCGAAACAATTCCGGGCCCAAGCACAAATACACTGGGCGAGCTTGCTAAAGAGCTCGGCATCGTTATTGTGGCTTCACTGTTTGAAAAACGTGCCACTGGGCTTTATCACAATACCGCGGTGGTACTTGAAAAAGACGGCACCATTGCGGGTAAATACCGTAAAATGCACATTCCTGATGACCCTGGCTTTTACGAAAAATTTTACTTTACCCCAGGCGATTTAGGCTTTGAGCCAATTCAAACCTCAGTAGGTAAATTAGGTGTTTTAGTATGCTGGGATCAATGGTTCCCTGAAGCGGCCCGTTTAATGGCCATGGCTGGCGCAGAGGTACTAATTTACCCAACCGCAATAGGCTGGGACCCACGTGATGACAACGCAGAGCAAACACGCCAAAAAGACGCATGGGTAATAAGCCAGCGTGCGCATGCGGTTGCGAACGGCGTCCCCGTTATTAGCTGTAACCGTGTAGGGCACGAAAACGACCCTAGCGGACAAAGCGAAGGTATACAATTTTGGGGTAACTCGTTTATTGCAGGCCCACAGGGCGAAATGCTCTCAGAGGCGAACAATATTGATGAGCAAATTTTAGTAGTAGAACTTGATCAAAAAGCCTCTGAAAACGTAAGACGTATATGGCCGTACTTACGCGACCGCAGAATTGATCACTATCAAGACTTAACAAAAATTTACCGAGACTAAATAACTGCATGGCGTTTGCGAGCAAACGCCAACTAAAAAATGGAGCACTAAATGGCGTTTGAGCAATGGGCAGCCTTGCCGTGGGTAAAATCTCAAAAAGATAAAATTCAATGGGGGCAGCTAACTGGCAGTGCACTAAGTATAGCCATTGCAGAAGGTGTAAAACAGCAAAACGATTTAGTGCTTATAGTTACGCCAGATACGCCAAGCGCATTACGGCTTGAAACCGAGCTCGAATACTTATTGCCAGATAACCCGGTAATGGTATTTCCTGATTGGGAAACCTTGCCGTATGACCATTTCTCTCCCCACCAAGATATTATTTCAGCGCGCTTAGCCACTTTAAACACTTTAAAAAACGAGCAGCAAAGCGTACTTATAGTGCCTGTATCTACGTTAATGCTACGTACTGCGCCTGCTTCGTTTATTTATGGCTCTACCCTTAATTTTAAAGTAGGCGATAAACTCGACACCCATAACCTGCGCAGTAATTTAGAACAAGCAGGGTATTTAAACGTTCAACAGGTAATGGAGCACGGCGAATACGCAATACGTGGCTCTATTGTTGATTTGTATCCAATGGGCAGTGTTCACCCATTTAGGCTCGACTTTTTTGACGATGAACTCGACTCTATTCGTTTATTTGACGTAGAAACCCAGCGCTCAGATGAAAAAGTAGAGAAAATTGAGTTACTTCCCGCGCATGAATTTCCAACCAACGAAGCAGACGTTGAGCGTTTTAGAATAAATTATCGCGATAAATTTGGTGCCAGCTCAGAGCAAGACTCTGTTTACATGCAAGTAAGCAAAGGTACTTGGCCTGCCGGTATTGAATACTACATGCCGCTGTTTTTTGAAAAGCTTGCCACCATTTTTGATTACTTGCCAAACACCACTACGGTTATGCAACTAGGTGATTTAGAACACGCCGCAGATACCTTTTGGCACGATGTAAACGTACGCTACGAAAACCGTAAAGTAGATCCCCTGCGTCCACTACTGGCGCCCAGCGAGTTGTATCAACCTATTAATGAGTTGTTTTCTAATTTAGGTGAATTTGCACGAATACGTTTATCGCAAGCTAAATTACCCACTAAAGCAGGCAATAAAAACTTAAATGTGAGCGAGCTGCCCGCAGTAAGAATCGATCATAAACAACACGAACCCTACGGCGCATTTATTAACTATGTGGCAGAACAAAAAAAGAAGAAAAGCCGTATTTTATTAAGTGTTGAGTCTGATGGTCGCCGCGAGTCTTTATTAAGTGTGCTTAAGCCAAGCGGCTTAAAGTTTAAAGAATTTGAAAGCTTACAGAAATTTACACAAAGCCAAAGTGATGTAGGCTTAATTGTAAGCCCTCTTGAGCAAAGTGTTGTACTGGGCACAAAACCTAGCCTTTCTATTATTACCGAGCAAGAGCTGTTAGGTATTAAGGTGTCGCAACGCAGGCGCCGTAAACATAAATACGAAGCAAGCCAAGATGCGTTAATTCGCAACTTAGCCGAGCTTAAAGAGGGCCAGCCAATTGTTCACCTTGACCACGGTGTTGGCCGCTATCAAGGCCTGCAAACAATTGACGCAGCAGGCGTAATCACTGAGTTTGTTACCATTACCTATGCCGGTGAAGCAAAACTGTATGTGCCGGTATCGGCACTGCATATGCTAAGCCGTTATTCGGGCGGTGAAGAAGCAAGCGCCCCGCTTCATAAACTTGGCTCAGATGCCTGGGAGAAAGCCAAAAAACGGGCCGCCGAAAAAGTACGTGATGTAGCCGCGGAGCTGTTAGATATTTACGCACAGCGCCAAGCAAAACCAGGTAATAAATTTGCACTCGATGGGCAAAGCTATCGCCAATTTAGCGACAGCTTTCCATTTGAAGAAACCGACGATCAGCGTAATGCTATTGAAGCCGTACTTGGTGATATGCAATCAAGACTTGCTATGGACCGTTTAGTGTGTGGTGATGTAGGCTTTGGTAAAACAGAAGTGGCTATGCGCGCCGCGTTTGTAGCGGTTAACGATAACAAACAAGTAGCCGTGTTAGTACCAACCACCCTGCTGGCTCAGCAACATTATGAAAACTTTAAAGACCGCTTTGCCGATTTTCCTATCGAAGTGGGAGTGTTGTCGCGCTTTAATTCAACTAAAGAGCAAAAAGACACGCTTGAAAAAATGGCCGACGGTAAACTAGATATCGTTATTGGAACGCATAAATTAATTCAGCAAGATATTAAATTTAACGACTTAGGTTTACTGATTGTTGATGAAGAGCACCGCTTTGGTGTGCGCCAAAAAGAAAAAATAAAGTCATTACGTGCTGATGTAGATATATTAACGCTTACTGCAACGCCTATTCCGCGTACTTTAAATATGGCGATGAGCGGCATGCGTGATTTATCTATTATTGCCACCCCACCTGCTAAGCGTTTAGCAGTTAAAACCTTTGTACGCCAACGCGACAGCGACTTAATACGCGAAGCCATACTGCGTGAAATTAAACGCGGCGGCCAAGTGTACTTTTTGCATAACAATGTTGAGACTATTGAGCGAGTCTCGCAAGAGATCAGCGAATGGGTGCCAGAGGCTAGTGTCACCTCTGCTCATGGGCAAATGCGCGAGCAAGAGCTTGAGCAAATAATGACAGACTTTTATCATCAAAAATACAATGTACTGGTATGTACCACCATAATCGAAACCGGTATTGATGTGCCTACTGCTAATACTATTATTATGGACAGAGCCGATAAACTTGGCCTTGCGCAATTACACCAGTTACGCGGTCGTGTTGGGCGAAGCCACCACCAAGCGTATGCTTATTTATTAACAGGCGATGCTAAAGCACTTTCTAAAGATGCCACTAAACGCTTACAAGCAATTGAGTCGTTGGAAGATTTAGGCGCAGGTTTTGCCCTTGCTACACATGATTTAGAAATACGTGGTGCGGGTGAGCTATTAGGCGACGATCAATCAGGGCAAATGCAAACCATTGGCTTTAGCTTGTATATGGAAATGCTAGAGCAAGCGGTTAATGCCCTTAAAAATGGTAAAGAGCCAACGCTTGAAAACCTGCTTCAGCAGCAAACTGAAGTTGATTTAAAACTACCTGCCTTACTACCTGATGATTACATACACGATGTTAATGCGCGTTTAGGTATGTACAAGCGCATTGCAAGTTGTGCTAACCTTGCCGATATGGACGAATTACAAGTAGAGCTAATAGACCGCTTTGGTTTATTACCTGATGCCACTAAAAACCTATTTAGTATGCAGCAACTAAAAATGCGTGCTAGCGATTTAGGAATTACAAAAATAGAGGCAAACCCTAAAGGGGGCTACTTTGAATTTAGCCAAAATACGAAGGTTAATCCTAGCTTCATCATAGGCTTGATACAAAGTGCACCCCATGTGTACAAAATGGATGGCGCAAATAAATTGCGCTTTGCAATTAATGAGGTAAACCCTCGTGAACGCTTAAAAATGGTCACTGCAATGATTGCAGATTTCGAAAAAAAGGTTAGCCATTAATGTTGCTAAAAAAATCGCTTATCGTGTTATGTTGCTTATTTAGCAGCACCGCATTTGCAGAACGTTGGTTTGAAGTAGAAGTGCTGGTATTTAAACAGCGCCCTGCCCCCTATTTACAAGAAGACTTTAGCTTAAAGCACGAGCCCATTAAGGCGAAAAATACGTTAGAGCTACTCACCCCTTTATACACAGAGCAAGCTATGCAGGCATGTATAGATGGCGATAGTCGCTTTCAAAAACGCTCGTTTACCGATTCTTTAGTTAATGCCAACCCACAATCGGGTGTGTGTGATAACAGTATCGACTTTATGCAAAGTTACGACGAGTTGCCCGTTACGCCATTAGCACCGGCACAAGATACGATGGATGAGCCCTATTTACTCGCACCAGAGCAATTACAATTTACTGCCCAGCGCCGCTCTTTAGACAGAAAAGGTTTAGCCCCGCTACTACATACCGGCTGGCGCTTTGAAGGGGCAAGTAAATCGCGTGCGCCTAGCATACATTTAATTTCTGGGGTTCATATAAAACGCGACGTTAACACTACGCCTAATTATTCAAATCCCGACTTTATTAGCTTAGTACAAAGTAAGCCACAGCTATTTGATACCTCAGAGCAGCCCCTAAGCTATTGGGAGCTAGATGGTTTATTTAAAATACATTTACGCCACTACCTTTACATAACCGCTGATTTTGACGTAAACGAAAAACTACCTAATGGGGATATAGAATCGGCCCGCTTTTCACAATTTAAACGTGTAATTAGTGGTGAAATCCATTACTTTGATCATCCTCGTATGGGCATGATTGTACAAATACGAAAGTATAAACACTAAATCAATAGGACATAACAATGAAAAAACTCCTGATCATCGCAGCAACGCTAAGCCTGGCAGCTTGTTCAAAAGTAAGCCTAGAAAACTACGAAAAAATTGAAGTTGGCATGGATAAAGCCGAAGTAGAAGCTATTTTAGGCTCTGCTGATAACTGCGTAGAAAAAACCCTACATACTAATTGTGTATGGGGTGATGAGTCTAAAAACATTGAAATAACACTCGTTTCAGACAAGGTAACTATTTATTCTAAGCACGGTATTACACAGTAATACTGCGCTAAATTAGCTAAATTTACATGACACTAAGGGATAGCCGTTGCTATCCCTTTTTTATTTTCTATTTTTTAGAGTAAATAAGTTCAATATTAACTATTTTACTGCGATTGAGGGTTATTTTGTAACGCTGGTATAAGGTTCTTTCCTCATCTTTTAATACCATCACCAAATTTAACTGGTAGCGCCTTTCAACCGCTTGCTTTGATATTTTATTACCATCTAGATGATACAGCTTGCCCTCGCCGCGTTTTAAATACCGTGCAAAAGGCGCCAAATTAAAACGCATACTTTGCTGTAGAGTATCGTAGCCTGGTAAAAACTCTTTAGCTGAAACACGTGTTTCACTGGCAAAATGCAGCCACTGCGCGGCTAGCTTGTTTTGCTGACGCCTTTTTGAAAATATTGTTTTTACTTCACTAGGGATTTTTTTAAAACGCATATACTCAAGCCACACAAACTGACTTGCAACGCGGTCTTTAGTGATGCTGTTTTTAAATACAAACCGCCATTTAGGACGCCCCCGCACAATAGCGCGCCAAATTACCCGTGTAATGTCTTCTTTAAATATTTCACGCAAGCCGTAAATAACCCCTAATATTAAAATAAGGGTAGCGGTCACTTCGGTAAAGGTTGAGCGCGCGTTAAGTATAACCACCATTACAAATGCCATAATGACAGCTGTAACCGTGCCTTTTACTAAACGCTTTAAGTAACTATTTAAATAACGCGTATTGCGATGCAAAATAACGCCGTGCTCTATAAGGCGCTGCAGTAAACGCATTTTATTCGTGATGCGGTTACCATCTTGCAACGTGGTTTCTGAGTTGTAATTTTGCTCAAACCGGTATGTATTTTCGTTTTTACAAAATTGCAGTAAGTCGTTGCGCTCTTTCGCAAAGTCACTGCTGCGCGGGCCTTCATCTAATAGCTTTAAAAACGACTGCTCAACATGCCAACTTAAATAGTTATCGGCATTGGTGTAAAACGGCACCAGTTTTTCATCATCGGGGGTATATCTGCGCAGCTTTTTTAGTAGCCCTTCACTTTGCTCAAACAGCTCTTGTGCACGGGCATAAAAAGCATCCACTTCTTGAATTTTTAATGCATCTTTAATATCAGCGTCGAGCGCTAAACGCACCTGATAACAGTACAAATTAAGGTTTTGGCGGTAATCTTGTTGCTCACCTTTGTTTTTACTAACAAAGCGGCTACGCACTAAGGGTAAGTGTATGTTTTTAGCGTTATAAGCTAAGTGCGATTTAAAGTGGTTATTAAAATAAGACTCTTCACTGAGGGTTTGCACGTTTATACCCATTTCATTGGGTATAGAAAAATACAGGTCGATACGCTGCTCAGAGCGAGGGGATAACTCTGGTTCTATGACAAAAGATAAATTTTCGTCTTGTTTTATCAAACAACTCTCCTTTTATTGAGTGTATAAGTGTACTGGTCTCCTTAATTTTGTTCAATAAAAAAGGCCCAGTAAACACTGAGCCTTAATACGATTAATGTGCTAATTAAAACTTAACGTTTACACCAGCAAATACACGGCGACCTAGTACATCGTATGTGTACGGGTCAGTGTTAGAATCGTTGTTACCTGTGTAGTAAGGAGGTTGCTTATCAAATAAGTTGTTAACACCTGCTGTAACTGACACAGTCTCGTTAAAGATGTAAGCACCGCTTATGTCATGGTATACAACTGAAGGCGTTGTAGGCGCATAACATGATGACTCATCACCTTGACAGCTGTAGCTATCCATTCCTGCAATGTAGCGTGCTTTGTAGTTTGCGTTCCAAGCATCGCCTTTCACAGTTAGTTCAAAGTTAGCTTTAACATCTGCATAACCACCGATACCAGAAGTAATTAAACCAGCGTAATCAATGCTTGATTCAACAACATCTACTAGGTACTCGTCTAGGTAAGTAACATCTAATGATGTATTCCACGCAAGACCAGCTGCATCAAATGTGTAGTTTAAGTTTAAGTCGTAGCCTTTAGTTTGCTCGTAACCTACGTTTTGTAGTTGGTTATTAAAAGCAATACGGCCAGTGCTTTGGTTAAACGATACCGCAGCAGAGCTACATAACGCAGTACTTTGGTTAGCTAATGAACCATCTGTTGCTAAACAAGAGTCAACAATGTATTGGTTGTTAACAGTAGCAATTGCGTTTTCAATTTCAATGTCGTAGTAATCTAACGTCATTGAGAAACCTTCAAACCACTCTGGCTCGTACACAATACCCGCTGTTAGCGTATCAGCTTCTTCAGGCGTTAATTGGTCATTACCACCTACAGTTACTTCTGCTTGGTCTTGTGCACCAGGGAAGCTAACTTGTTCAAACGAAGGTGAATTACCTGAGTATAGCTCAGCGACTGTTGGCGCACGGAATGCTGTAGAGCGAACACCACGTAGCATTACTTCGTCGTTTACACGCCAAGTTAAACCAAGTTTCCATGTTTCGTCAGAACCAAAAGTGCTGTAATCGAAAGCACGGATTGCAGTGCTTAGTTCAACGTTTTGCGCTAAGAACGCATCGCTAACTAAAGGAATTGCAAGCTCTAAGTACGCTTCGTTTACGTCAAAACGACCGCTTGTAGGCTCAACACGTGGGTCGTTTGCAAGACCTTGTGACGTGATTGAATCTGGGATGTACCATGCTTTTTCTTCACGGCGCTCAACACCAGCAGCAAACCCTACGTAACCTGCAGGAAGTTCCATTACTTCACCAGCTAATGATGCAGTGAACATTAGTAATTGGCTACCACCTGAGTTTTGCTCAGTGTAAACGTAATCGCTTAAGTTCTCAGCAGACCAAGAAGATTGCATAAGTGGGTTAAAGTCACCCGCTTCGATTGCATCTTGGATAGAGCCCATGTTGTGAAGGTTGCTTAAACGGTCAACTGAATCGTTACGACCAAAAATTACAGACACATCCCAATCGTAACCACTGTCAAGGTAACCTGCAGCACCTACTACAGTACGAACAGTGTCAACAACTTGTGAGAAATCACGAGTACCTGTGTCTGTCATACGACGACCGTAAGAAACTTCATCACCGTAGTTAATATTGTGGCTTGTTAGTGAATCGCCCATTTCTTCAGTGTAATCAAAGTCAAACCATACTGGCTGTGGTGCCATTTGTTGCTCTGACCAACGCTTAGAGTATGTGAATTCTGAGTATAAACGCGTGTCATCTGTTAAATCGAAGCTACCAATACCTGTAAGGTTTAAACGACGCATAGGCGTGTATAGGTAGCTGTCTGATGAGTAGTTGTACGCATCATCAGAACCAAAGTCATGCCAACCGTTGTCTGCTTGACCTTGTAGTGATTCATCACCTGACCATACGTGGCCATTTGGCGTGTATGAAGAACCAGAACAGTAAGGTGCACTGCCGTCGCCATCTTCAGTTAATGGACAATCAGAGAAGCTACGATCTGCTTGAGATGCGTCACCACGGTCAGTGTACTGAAGACCAATTACAACGTTACCACGACCAAAGCTACCACCCATAGTGATATCGAAAGACGTTTCATCAGCATCACCTTCTGTAGTGATTGCAGATTTAACATTTAAGTCTAAACCTTCAAAGTCATCTTTTAAGATGATGTTTACAACACCTGCTACCGCATCAGTACCGTATACTGCAGATGCACCATCTTTAAGTACTTCAATGTGCTTGATCATTGAAACAGGAATAGTGTTTAAATCAACAGTAGAGGCAGCACCTGTGCCTGAGTTGATCATACGACGGCCATTTACAAGTACTAATGTACGTTGTGAACCTAAACCACGTAAATCGATAGAAGCATTACCACCAGAACCATTATTGATACCTGGGTTGGTCATTGCACCACCAGTAGCAGTCATTTTTTGTAATACGGCATCAACCGAAACTGCACCGGTTGCAGCAATGTCATCTGCACCGATTAAAGTAACTGGGCTAGCGGTTTCCATATCTGCGCGCTTAATGCGAGAACCCGTTACTTGAATTTTTTCAATAGCGTTTGCGCCGTCTTCGGCCGCTACTATTTGCATACTTGAGAACATTGGGATTGCTGCGATTACAGCTAAACCAAGAGTTGATTTTTTCATGAATAAACCCTACTTGTTGGAAATTTACCTTGATTGGTAATGCTCACTTTTTATAAGAATTGTGAGTCAGGGGGGCAACTTAGGCTGAGTTAACTGAACAAAAACTTAATGGAAGATCGCTATATATACAACACCAAAAAATAACAACCAAAAAAGGTACAAAGGTTATAACTTGTTGCAGTGTTAACTAAAAAAAACAATTAAAAATCATTGAGATAAGACAAACGAAAAGCAATTAAAACACACCTGAAATCAAAGTTATGCAGATTGTAATCAAATGTAATTAATGGATAAATATACCCTTTTTAGAAAAATTAACATATTAATCACAGCGCATTAGTAAAACCGTAAAGCTGTAATAAAATTAATAACCATAAATATGCAGATTTACCGCTTAAATAGTCTTATTAAGCTATTTATTTAGTTTTTTTGGTAATATTTTTTGTTCAGCGAGACTTCAACGTTTGCTCGGATCGGGAGGAGTTATTTGATTTAGCAAATCATTAGAGGGTCTTAATTTGAGGGCGTTTAGCTTTATTAAAATAGTTATCATGAAAGTAAGCAGGATTTACTTTTTTACATGCCCAGTAATGCAAGTAATACGCTTTTACTATAAACATGACGAAGCCCCCCTATTACCGTAAGGCAATTCACTCCATAACAAGAACGAGCAAGCACACCAACATAAAACAGATGAGAATGAAAAAAAAGGTTACAGCATACAAGGCAGCAAAGAGGTTTAAATATGTGTTAGTGCTTTAAATACAATTTTATACACCTACTATTGCAGCGCTGCATATATAAGACGTACCGCTAAATAGTAGTGCCTTATTATAGGAATAGCTTATTATTGTAATACCTTATTAATAGCTGATTTTTGTTATGCGCCAGCTAAAAAATGATTGGCAGGAAAAAGGTGCCTTAATACGTTACATAAAAATTATAAAAGTGAGTGATTTGCTCACCAGTTTGAACATTGCTTAAATTAAGCACCAGTTGCCACAGCATATTTTGCTCAGAGCATATGCCCACCATAGTGTCACTTTTATAAATAGTTGCTTCTTTAGTGAACTTTTGCGGAATAAAACCCATATACATGGTTATACTTTCAAGCTTAGCGTTATCTATTTTTAGGTGGGCGGGTAAATCAAGGTAAATACTAAAGGGGGTTTCGGGGGTAATATTTTTATCACTTAACCATACTTTAACACCGGTATTATAAAAACAGCGCTGATTCGTGTCGCAATTTGTTTTTAACAGTGCTTTTTGATCTTTTTGATTGGCATTGTCACAGCCTGTTAATACAAAAAACAGCATTAAAAACAAAGATAATCTATATATATGCATAACAAATCCGCGCTAAATAAAAACAAATCTTAATTAGCATGCTTTGAAATAACAATAGCCAGTGTGATGTTTGGTTAATATAGGTACAATCTGTATCAAAAAATAAACAACAAACTCACAAACTTTGATTGATGTCATAATTTTATGTAATTGACCTATCTTTTTTAGGTCAAAAAATTTATCATTTCACCCGCAAAAAATAAGGGTTTCTCGAGTTTGTTTTCTGAAGCATTCAGGCTTTGAACGTTTTAGGTAATACGCTTGGGGAAAATAGTAGGCCCCACTTTAAACGGTGGGTAATTCATTTCTAAACGCATTTATTGCAGCGGAAGCCAGAAAATGAGCCAAACAGTAGCATCACAAACTGAGTATAACTATAAAGTTGTACGCCAATTCGCTATTATGACAGTGATTTGGGGCATCGTTGGCATGAGTATTGGGGTTCTGATTGCTGCCCAATTAGCTTGGCCAGCACTTAACTTTGATACACCATGGTTAACATACTCTCGACTACGTCCGTTACACACGAACGCAGTAATTTTCGCATTTGGTACCAGTGCACTTTTTGCGACGTCTTATTACGTCGTTCAACGTACTTGTCAAACGCGCCTTTTCTCAGACAAACTCGCCGCTTTTTCTTTTTGGGGTTGGCAGCTTGTTATTGTATTAGCCGTAATTACATTACCACTGGGTATTACTAGCTCTAAAGAATATGCAGAGCTTGAGTGGCCAATCGATATTTTAATCGCGGTAGTATGGATAGTTTACGCAGTGGTATTTTTTGGTACGCTAATCAAACGTAAAGTATCGCACATCTACGTTGCTAACTGGTTCTACGCTGGCTTTATTATTACTGTTGCAGTGCTACACATTGTAAACAGCATGGCAGTGCCTGTGTCGTTAACTAAATCATACTCAATCTACGCAGGTGCGGTAGATGCAATGGTTCAGTGGTGGTACGGTCACAACGCTGTAGGTTTCCTACTAACGGCTGGTTTCTTAGGTATGATGTACTACTTTGTACCAAAGCAAGCAGGTCGCCCAGTTTACTCTTACCGTTTATCGGTAGTTCACTTTTGGGCACTTATTTCACTTTACATTTGGGCAGGTCCTCACCACCTTCACTACACTGCACTTCCTGATTGGACGCAAAGTTTAGGTATGGTTATGTCTATTATCCTATTTGTACCGTCTTGGGGTGGTATGATTAACGGTATAATGACGCTTTCTGGCGCTTGGCATAAGCTACGTACCGACCCAGTACTGCGTTTCTTAGTTGTTTCATTGTCTTTCTACGGTATGTCTACGTTTGAAGGCCCAATGATGGCAATTAAATCTGTAAATGCATTATCTCACTACACAGATTGGACTATCGGCCACGTACACTCAGGTGCACTAGGTTGGGTTGCGATGATTTCAATTGGTGCTATTTACCACCTTATTCCTGCGTTATTCGCACAAGGTCGTATGTACAGCGTTAAATTGGTTAACACGCACTTTTGGTTACACACAGTAGGTGTTGTACTTTACATTGTTGCAATGTGGATCTCAGGTGTTATGCAAGGTCTAATGTGGCGTGCAGTTAACTCTGACGGTACATTAATGTACAGCTTTGTTCAGTCTTTAGAAGCATCACATCCTTTCTACATTATGCGCTTTGTAGGCGGTGTATTCATCGTTACAGGTATGTTAGTTATGGCTTACAACGTTCTGCGTACAATTTCAGCTGAGAAAGAATCACTGAAGTTAGACGCGCAAGCACAATTAGCATAACGGAGTGAGATGATGAGCAATAAAAATTCACAAAACAAACATGAAATAGTAGAAAAGAACGTTGGCCTAATGGCTATTCTGACTGTTTTTGCTATTAGTTTTGGTGCATTAGTTGAAATTACTCCGCTAATGTTCCAAGACGATACAACAAAACCTGTAGAAGGTTTGCGCCCACTTAACGCGCTTGAAATGGAAGGTCGTGACATTTATGTACGTGAAGGTTGTTATAACTGTCACTCACAAATGATCCGCCCTTTTCGCGATGAAGTTGAGCGTTACGGTCACTACTCTGTAGCGGGCGAATCAGTATGGGATCACCCTTTCCAATGGGGTTCTAAACGTACTGGTCCTGACCTTGCACGTGTAGGTAACCGTTACTCGGACGATTGGCATTATGCACACTTAGTTGACCCACGCGCCGTGGTTCCTGAGTCGAACATGCCAGGTTTTCCTTGGTTAGCAGAGACTAAGGTTGATACCAGCCTGACTCTGAAAAAACTACAAATTTTCCGTGATACTTTTGCTATTAACCCAGAAAACCCTAAACACCCGGGTTTAGGTTATGGCAGCGACGAAGAGCTACAAGCAGATGTTGATAAAGTTAACGCTATGAATAACGGCGAAGGCGCAACAGAAATGCAAGCCCTAATCGCGTATTTACAGCAACTTGGCACCCACTTGAAGTAATTATTATGGATTACGGAACATACAGAGGCATTTTGACTCTGGTAATTTTAGTATTGTTTATTGTGATTGTTGTATGGGCTTACAGCAAGCGTAGCAAAAATCGTTTTGATGACGCTGCTAATGCCATTTTCGAAGATGAAAAAAAACATAACAACACACTCTCTAACGAGGAAAAGGAGTCTGAAAAATGACTAGCTTTTGGAGTATTTGGGTTATTGTATTAACCCTAGCCTGCTTAATCATCATTTTTAGCTTATTAGTTTGGAACCTTAAAAACTATGCGGGCGTAAAAGAAGGTGAAGACTGCGGACATGAATATGACGGCATTACCGAACTAAATAATCCACTACCAAAATGGTGGACGTACATGTTCTTCGCAACATTTATTTGGTCGGTATATTACTTAGCAGCTTATCCAGGTTTAGGTAACTGGGAAGGCTTAGGTAAATGGACTAGCTCTAATCAGGGTATTACGTCTTTAGCTGAATCTAAAAAAGCAGTTGCGGATGCTAAAGAAGAAGGCCGCTATGTAAAGCTTGATAAAGAATACGAAGCAGCACAAGAGCGCTTTGGTCCTATTTTTAACAAGCTTGCACAAGTACCAGTATTAGATTTAGTTAACTCTAAATTTGAAGGTGATGCAGCGCAGCAAGTAGCCCTTGAAAATGGCGAAAAGCATGAACAAACAGACGGCCAGTTAGCACTTGAAATTGGTCAGCGTTTATTCTCGCAAAACTGTGCGCAATGTCATGGTTCAGATGCACGTGGTGCAACTGGCTTCCCTGACCTAACTGATAAAGATTGGTTATACGGTGGTTCACCAGACAAAATTAAGGAAACGCTTCTTTATGGTCGTGTAGCCGCAATGCCTTCTTGGAGTGCAGCACTTGGTGAGCAAGGCGTTAAAGAAATGACAGCCCACGTACTTAGCTTGTCTGGTCGTACTGTTAACCAAAAAGATGCCGCTGCAGGTGCCGCTAAGTTTGCGATGTGTGCCGCGTGTCACGGTGCAGATGGTAAAGGCTCTGTTGCACATAACTTACCGTTTGGCGCCCCAAATCTTACAGATAACATTTGGTTATACGGTGGCTCTCAACGCGCTGTTGAAGAAACTCTTAACCATGGCCGCGCCGGTGTAATGCCAGCATGGAAAGACATTTTAGGTGAAGATAAAATTCACCTGTTAACTGCCTATGTTTACAGTTTATCGCAAGATAAATAAACACTGAGTTAACTATTAATTAATCTTTTTATTTCAACAGATTAATCCAGATCAAAAAAGCCTCCAGTCGGAGGCTTTTTTTTAGTCTTTTACAAATATTTGCTATAAAATAGCCCTACCTAAACTAATTTTAGAGCAACTATGCAACCTACTCCGTGGTATAAAAATTTTTGGCCTTGGTTTTTAATCTTTTTTCCGCTAGCGGCTATTATCGGGTGCATAACCTTAATTATTACTGCTGTGGGCAACGGCCCAGATATGGTGGTTGATGATTACTATAAAAAAGGCAAAGCAATAAACTTAGAACTTACTAAGTTTGAAAAAGCCAAAGCACTGTTTTTACATGGCAAGCTTAATGTTACAAACGAGCGTGCCAGTTTTGCCTTTACCAAAGGCGATTATAGTAACGTACACGCTTTAAAGCTGTCTTTTTATCATCGCACCATCAAAGCGCATGACTTTGAAGCAACGCTTACCCCTAATGCAAATAAAGAATTTACTGCCCTTTTAGATAACTACACACCAGGTGCTTACTCTGTCTTTATAGAGCCGGTGGATGGTAGTTGGAAGTTAAAAGAAAACATTACTCTTCCTACAGAGCAGCCTTTGTTAGTTACCCCAAATTATAAGTAGCCACCACTATGAGCGTTTCTTGCTTTCATTGCCTTGAAAGTGTGCCAAATGGATTTCGCGCAACCGTAACAATAGATAACACGCCACAGCCTATGTGCTGTATTGGCTGCCAAGCAGTTGCGCAAAACATTGTTGACCAAGGCATGACCGACTATTACAAATACCGCACCGTACGCGCTGGTAAAGTAGAGCAGTTAGTCCCTGAGCAACTCGCGTTTATTAAAAGCTACGACAACGAAGACATACAAGATGAGTTTATAGCCACAACCGATAACTTATCCCAAGTACTTTTAAGTGTTGAAGGCATTACCTGCGCCGCGTGTGCATGGCTTATCGAAAAGCAATTACTTAGCTTAAAAACGGTAAAGCGCGTTGATGTTAATACCTCAACTAACCGTGCCATGATCCAATGGGATAAAACCCAAACCCCGCTGAGCGAAATTATTACTTCCTTAGCCAAAATTGGCTATAAAGCTTACCCGTTTCAAGCCGATGACGAAGCCCAACAAAAGCAACAAACAGCAAAAGCCTATATACGCCGCTTAGGTGTTGCAGGGCTGATGACCATGCAAGTGATGATGTTTGCCTTTGCCATGTACTTTGGCATGTTCTCGGGTATGGATAATAACTTTGAGCAATACTTTAGGTGGATAAGCCTAGTACTTGCCTCCCCCGTTATTTTATACAGCGCATTACCCTTTTTAACTAACGCTATTAATGGCTTAAAAGCAAAACAGTTAAATATGGACTTACCCGTTTCGCTGGCTATTTTTGGGGCGTATAGCGCCAGCTGTTATGCCACATTTATGCAAGTAGGCGAAGTGTATTTTGAATCGGTATGTATGTTTACCTTTTTATTATTATTAGGGAAATACCTAGAATTTAGGGCCCGATTAAAAGCCAGCGAGTTTACTGCCAACTTACAAAAACTGCTACCTTTAACCGCCCGCACCCTTGATGATAACGGCCAAGAGCATATTATTGCTGCAAAAAAGCTTAAACTTAATGATGTTGTACTCATAAAAGCTGGCGAAACTATCCCCGCTGACGGAGAGCTTATCAAGGGGCAAACAAGCGTTGATGAGTCGATGATGACCGGTGAGCATCAGCCCGTTAATAAGTTTATTGGCCACAATGTGTATGCCGGGTGTGTTAATCACGATGGCGTAATAGAAATAAAAATAAATAAAATTGGCCAAAACACCCTACTAAACCAAATTATACACTTACAACACACTGCGCTTACCAAGCGCCCTAAACTGGTAGAAATTACCGATAAAGTTGCCCAGTGGTTTATTGCCTGCTTGCTAGTTTTTGCCTCTATAACGGCCATTGGCTGGTACCAAATTGACCCAGAGCACGCATTTTGGATCACTATTTCTGTATTGGTTGCCACTTGCCCTTGCGCACTTAGCCTTGCTATACCTACCGCATTAACATGCGCTGTAGCCACGCTCACCCGCAAAGGGGTGCTAATTAAACAAGCACATGTGCTTGAAACCCTCTCGCAATTAACGCTGTTTGCCTTTGATAAAACAGGTACCCTCACACAGGGTAAATTTAGCTTAGATGCCATTGATATACTCGATGACACAATCTCTAAAGAGCAAGCGCTTAATATTGCAGCCCAGTTAGAGCGTTATTCTGAGCACCCCATAGCCAGTGCATTTAATAAATACGCCACCACCGAGCTTGCCCTTACAAACATTACTGTACACCCAGGTATGGGCATTAGTGCACAAAGCGCAGATGAACATTACGCTATTGGTAAAAGCGGCTGGTTTGACAGTAAAAAAACAAATGCCCAAGCAAGCCTATTTATAAATAAACGCGTAGTTGCTCGTTTTTACTTTATAGATAAAGTAAAACCCGGTGCCAGTGAGCTTATAAGTACCTTACAAGCACAAAACTTGAGCTGTCATATGCTCACAGGCGATGCATCAGATGCTGGGCAAAAAATAGCAAAACAATTAAAGCTCAACAGCAGCCAAAGCGCCCTGTCTCCTAAAGATAAACAAACCGCCGTGGAGCAATGGTCATCACAAAACGAAGTAGTTGCCATGGTAGGCGATGGCATTAACGACAGCCCAGTATTTGCCAGTGCCCATTTGTCCATTGCAATGGAAACCGGAGCCGACATTTCTAAAAACAGTGCTGATGTAGTGCTGTTAAACAGTGATTTAGCCTCAATTGCGCACCTACTCAATGTTGCTAAGCAAACCAGGCGAATCATTAAGCAAAACCTGACGCTGTCTTTGTTGTATAATGCCTCTATTTTACCGCTTGCAGCGCTTGGGCTTGTTGCACCGTGGATGGCCGTTATTGGTATGTCTGCCAGCTCAATTATTGTGATTAGTAATTCACTAAGGCTTTTAAAGTTATGAGCATAATTTATATTTTAATCCCGATTGCCATATTATTTGTGATTATTGCCATTGGCGTGTTTTTTTGGGCCGTTAAAAGCGAGCAATTCTCTGATTTAAACAAACAAGGTCATAGTATTTTGTTTGAAGATGATAAAGAACAGCACAACAAAAGTAATGATTGACCCACTTTACACCAGCGCCTTTTTAATGGGCTTAATTGGTAGCGGGCATTGCCTTGCCATGTGCGGTGGTATTGCCAGCTCATTGCAATTGGCCAGTAACAAGCGCCAATCTGTTATTTATTCATTTGCTTATAACATTGGCCGAGCATTTAGCTACATGCTAGCTGGCGCACTCGTTGCGGGTATAAGTAGCCAATTTGCAAAGCAAAATACGTTTTTTTCTGTAACCCTTTCATTCATTGCGGCTATTTTTATGCTGCTGGTAGGCGTGTATATAATGCGCTTAGGCCCCACTTTGCAATGGCTTGAAAAAATAGGTAAAACACTTATTTGGCAGCATATTGTTAAGCTTAATAAATATTTAATGCCAGTAGATTCAACGCCTAAAGCATTGGGTTACGGCGCGTTGTGGGGGTGGCTACCCTGTGGTTTGGTTTATTCAGCGCTCACATGGGCAATGACCAGCCCTAGCGCATTTGATGGTGCCTTAGTGATGCTTTGTTTTGCGCTTGGCACCTTTCCGGCCATGATCACCTTAGGCCTGGCCGCCCAAAAACTTAATAGTGTTATTAACCACCCATGGACGCGAATTGTGTTAGGCAGTATTATAATTTGGTATGGTATGTACCTGTTGATCATTGCCATCGACAAACTAGTACATTAATCGTCAGCTGTATTAAGCCACTTGGTTTATTTTCACTGCTGTGTATAAAAATTAAAACGGATTAAATTATGGATTTCTCTCAAAGTCGCGCTAAAAGTAATTGTGCAATTAGCTGTAACAACTGCAGCATCAGCCAATTGTGTTTGCCGTTTTCGTTAAATGGCCAAGAAATGGATAAACTTGACGAAATCATTGAGCGCAAAAAGCCCCTACACAAAGGCGACTACTTGTTTGAATCAGGTGCTGCGCTTAATGCAATTTATGCAGTACGCTCAGGCTCATTTAAATCGTACACATTGTCTGAACAAGGTGATGAGCAAATTACCGGTTTTCACTTAGCCGGCGATTTAGTCGGCTTTGATGCTATTAGTAAAATGGCTCATCAGAGCTTTTCGCAAGCACTTGAAACATCAATGGTCTGCGAAATCCCGTTTGATACACTCGATGAGTTAGCAGGTAAATTACCCAAACTTCGCCAACAAATTATGCGTTTAATGAGTAGCGAAATTACCTACGATCAAGAAATGCTGCTACTTCTTAATAAAAAATCGGCAGAAGAGCGCCTAGCGAGCTTTATTTATAACCTTTCGGAGCGCTTTGGCGAGCGCGGATTTTCGCGTAAAGAGTTTAGATTTACCATGACTCGTGGTGAAATAGGTAACTACTTAGGCCTAACCGTTGAGACCATCAGCCGCTTATTAAGTCGTTTTCAAAAAGCGGACTTAATAAAGGTAGAAGGTAAATTTATTACTATTTTAGACAGCGACGCACTCGCCAAAACGGCAGCAATAATTAAGCCTTGCTAAGCTAATAGGTGTTGTAACTTTGATTTAGAACAACAATTTGAGTGCTACCCCTTTAACTGCTGTGTATTTACGTTACACTGAAAGTAAGTTAAAAAGGGAGTAGCATATGAACACTATTAAACGTATTTTAGCCGTTATTGATCCCACTAAGGATGACCATCACGGTTTAGCTCGCTCGATTGATTTAGCCAAAAAGTCAGGCGCCAGTATTACCGCCTTTATGACTGTTTACGACTTTTCTTACGAAATGACCACCATGTTATCGTTTGAAGAGCGCGAAGCAATGCGAAAAGCCGTTATAAACGATAGAGAATTATGGCTTAAGGATATAATTTCTTCCTACCCAGATGTAAATATCACCGCCCAGGTGGTCTGGCATAACCGCCCTTTTGAAGCCATTATTAATACCGTTATTGAACAAGAATACGATTTAGTGGTTAAAAGTACCCATCAGCATGGTGCGCTAAAATCGGTTATTTTTACCCCTACCGACTGGCACTTAGTACGTAAATGTCCCACACCTGTGTTATTTGTAAAAGAAATGGCTTGGCCTGAGCAAGGTAATATTTTAGCCGCG
Source organism: Pseudoalteromonas sp. 2CM41L (assembly GCF_023161905.1). Lineage (NCBI taxonomy): Bacteria > Pseudomonadati > Pseudomonadota > Gammaproteobacteria > Alteromonadales > Pseudoalteromonadaceae > Pseudoalteromonas > Pseudoalteromonas sp. 2CM41L. The sequence goes on along the minus strand of NZ_JALNTN010000005.1, from coordinate 81,596 downwards.
GTCAATGCGGTTAGTGAAAACGATGAGCATGTAGCCCTTAATAAACGCATTATTAAAGATGCACAATTTTTATGTGAACTTGCCAACGCTAAACTTAACTTAGTTAATGCCTACCCTGCTACACCCATTAATATTGCCATAGAGATACCAGAATTCAACCCTGGGCTTTATAACGAATCTGTAAAAAAACACCACATAGAATCCACCAACGAGCTTGCTAAAACTTTTAGTTTAACTAAGGAGCAATGCTTTATAGAAGAAGGCCTACCGGAGGATGTGATCCCCGATGTAGCAAATCGCTTAAATAGCGAACTGGTGGTGATTGGCACCGTAGGGCGTACGGGGCTAAGTGCCGCATTGGTTGGCAACACTGCCGAGCACGTAATTGATAGCCTAGATTGCGATGTCTTGGCATTAAAACCTGATGGCTACGTAAGCCCGCTTGCCAAAAGTTAAACAAAGCCTTAACTAGCGCTTTAATACCCATAGTACTTGGGTATATAATACGCCCCTTTATTTTCAGCAAATAATTTGCCGCATTGTTTTATAAGGGGGCGTAGTGTCTCACTCAGCTCAAGCCAAAGCTCAATACAACTTAAATAAGCTACAAAAGCGTTTACGCCGTCTTACTGGCCAAGCCGTCATGGACTTTAACATGATAGAAGAAGGCGACCGTATAATGGTATGCCTATCGGGTGGTAAAGACAGTTACACCATGCTTGATATGCTTAAACATTTAAAGCGTGTGGCGCCTATTAAATTTGATTTATTTGTTGTTAATCTCGATCAAAAACAACCAGGCTTTCCTGAACACGTTTTACCTGAGTACCTTGATAAACAAGATATTGAATACAAAATTGTAGAAGAAGACACCTACAGCATTGTTACCGATATCATCCCTGAGGGTAAAACCACGTGTTCGCTTTGCTCACGCCTACGTCGTGGTATTTTGTACCGTACAGCCAAAGAAATGGGCGCAACTAAAATTGCCCTTGGCCATCACCGCGATGACATGATCGAAACACTCTTTTTAAACATGTTTTACGGCGGTAAACTTAAAAGCATGCCGGCTAAATTAATGAGCGATAACGGCGAGCATATGGTTATCCGTCCGCTCGCTTATTGTAAAGAAGCCGATATAAGTAAATACGCATTTAGCCAAGGCTACCCTATTATTCCGTGTAACTTATGTGGCTCACAAGAAAACCTGCAACGTAAACATACTAAAAGCATGCTAGCGCAGTGGAATAAAGACCACCCTGGGCGTATTGAGAGTATTTTTACTGCAATGCAAAATGTGGTGCCTTCGCATTTAGCCGATACAGAACTATTTGACTTTGAAAACCTAAAAACCGGCGACGTTATTGATGGCGGCGATATAGCACTCGATAAACCAGATATACCTAACGCGCCTGTAAGCGATGAAGATGAAAACCAACAGCAACAAGCTGATGTGGTTACTATTAACCTAAGCTAAGCTAACGGTTTTAAAAATACAGTTAAGGGGCTACTCGCCCCTTTTTTTATACTCATTAATCCTGCTAAGCGCCTTTATCAGCTAACCCTTTTAAAAACTCTAAACTCATTCGCTCTTGCTCGTTTGCTTGATAAGGCAACTGTTGCAAACTATCGTAGGCAAAATCTGTAATTTCAAACTCAGTAATCTCACTGCTACCAAAACTATTACGCTCACCTGGGCTTGGCGACATGCGCTCTATCACAAAGTCACTTAAACGCATGTTAACCACCCCTTGTGGTAATACCGACCAATGCGCCTTTAAATCCACCGTTTGACTGCCTTGTGAAAGTTTCTTTTTAGTCACCAAATGTGCAAGTGGGGTCGTATCACTGTATAAATTAGCTCTAATTCTATATAAGCCACTTTTAAGCACTTTTAAATGAGCTGTGGCTATCATGTTTTCGTTTTGTGCATAGGCATTATCAAAATCAATAAGCGTCGCACTGGGTGGCATATACTGAATTTGTGCTACTGCAGGTACCTTTTTACCTGCAACATTTGCCTCTACAAATAACTGTAAATTTCGCGGGTAGTCTTCACGGGCTTTAAATTTAACCGTAGCTTCACCCTGCTGAGCTGTGGTGGTTTTTGAACTGATTGACGCTTTAGTATCGGTATTGCTTAGCGCTACATTTACCTCTGCTAGGTTTTGCGCAGCAATATTAACGGTTATTTCTTGCGGGTATACAAACCGATATTTATCTAAACTAACTACGAGGGCATTACCCGCATCGTCAATGGGGCTTGTAACTGGGTAAAACTGATTGGGCTTTAAACGGTCTTCATCAAGTGCGCTTAAAGGCTGCGAATATGGCGGGTATTTTAGAGCGCTTTGGTATTGCATTGCCACATGCTCAGCAGCACTGGCTAAGTGCTGATCATAATGTATTTTGGGAGGGCTTTTTACCTGTTTTTGTTTTGGCACATCAATGGTTATTACCGTGTTTTTATCTGGGCTTGCTGGATCTGTCTTGTTTTTTATTGCCAGTGCAGCAGGAGGCTCAAGCGTTTTAACTTCATTTTTATTTGTAAACCACAGTAAAAACATCGCAATACTGACTACAGCGGCACCAATGTAAAACTTTTTCATGTTGCATCAATCCTTTAAAAGCGTGCAGCAAATAACTACACGCTCTAGCGTTTAATACCTAACGCGTTTATAAAATTTAGGTACTTATTAAGGGATCACGTTATAAATAAGTGCCGAGGCGCTTTGCGTGTTTGAATCCTTAATATAGCGGTAGTGTTTTTTCCAAAACCAAGTACCCGTTGTTTTATCAAATGTGTTAAAGCCGACATTTTGACTATCTACATTTATATTGTTCATGGCAATTGTGACATTCCCTTTGCGCTGCGCATTATGGATCTCGTTGTGGCTGTAACTGTCGCTCATCATCATTGGATAATGGTGCGGCATAAAGCTATTAACGGCATCGCCTTGTGATTTTAACTGGCCATTAGTATCAATACTGCTACTACAACTACCAAACGATTTAGCCGCGCTTGCTCCACACGATGAATGCGATGCCACCACCGAATCATCATTACCTTTTAAAAACCCGCCCGTTAAACCTAGGTACTCATTACCATCGGCTACAAAACGTAAACGCGGCGTACGCGCATCTGGAAACGGCGAAATTTTGCGTGCGTTATTTACTTTTAAATCGTGTAATACGCCCACCGCTTCTGTTACATCGCTGCCTAACCACCATTTGAGTGCAGCATCCACTGCAAAGTTCCATGCTGCGCCAGTTAAAGCACTTACAGCAATATCGGCAAGCTCGCTGCCGCCCCCTGCTCCCGCTAAATCAAAGGTCGCTACAATATTAAGTGGTGTAAGGCCTGCATTTTCAAGCCAATTAGCTTGGTTATCAATAATATGGCGAGCAACTAAATCGCCTGTTGAATGCGTCACTAACACACAGCCATCAGCACATAAGTTAGAACGCGATATTTGCTTTAATTTAGGCCATACCCAATCGGTCGCAATTTTACCTTCAATGCGCTCATAGGCAGGCCAATCAATACGTTCATCAGCACGGTTATTCCAATAGGTTTGCCAATAGGTTTCACCGTCGTTTATTACATCGCTGCCCGACTTATTGGTTATTTGCGATACCTGCAAGCCGTGGATCAGTATAATTTTGTGATCTTTACTCAGTGCAGAAAAGCTCATTAAAAACGCAGCGCTGGCAAAAAGTAGATATTTAAGTGTGTGTGTTCGTTTAGAGTTGTTCATATAAATCCTTAATGTGTTCAGTGTTTTATTTTTATGCCTATGTACTTAAGGTATTCATTTACACATGTGCAGGCGCACATGCATTGACCAGTATTAGGAACAACGCTCAAAAACGCAACAATTTATTATCATTTAAATTCTGCTAAATCTATATTGACTGAATATTCAATTACTTAAATTTAAATAATTGCAATATTTAGGACTGTAACGATTCTATAATAATAGAATTACCATCTATTTTTAACACTTTGGTGAGTGAATTAATGTATACTTAAATATATTTTTCTTTTTTAAAATGACTAATATTTACTAGTAATCTAAGTCACTAATAAATCTACTCTTTTAAGAGAAGCTTACATTAATAAAAGCTATCTAAATTGTATTTTGAAGGAAATATCGAAGTGGAAATGCTAAGTTGAGAGATCAAGCAGAACACTTGATCTAAGATGATAATTCTTAAGCTGAACTAAAAATATAGGCTTTCTATTGTTTCACCACCGATTTTAATATCACACTTATCGCCAGACTTTGAGTTTGATGACTGAATTGCACCAGCCACTGCACCAAAAACCCCTCCTTTGCTACTCAAAACTGAGCCAAAGTAACAATAACTAGAAATATGTACATCTTGATAGTCACTTGCTAAGTTTAGTGTAGGAGTATATGGGGGAAAGCGCCCTTTCAATAAAGGATCTCCATTTACAGTAAGTTGTAATTCGTTGCGATTCTCATCATACTGACCACCAAACACATAAGTTTGTCCTTGATATGCAATAGTTTTTTCTTGTGCTTGAATCGGCGGTGTTGACCCACAACCAGCTAGAGCAAGTACGGGTAAAACACTGATAATAATTTTTTTTAGCATAACTGAATAAATTTCCATATAAATTAAATGAGCGAAAAATATACCCTAATGAATATTAACTTTCAATAGAGTCTTTTCTTATTATTTATTATATATAAACATAACAATAACCAACCTTGAGAACCATTAATAAAATAATTTTCTCTCTGCTTTAAACTTACAGCAGTATAAAACTAACTTTTCTTAAAAATTTTATAAATAAACCGGCTTTATAAAAAGAGTAAGTTCAGTATAAACTTATACTAATTTGCTAATTAAGTAAGCTATGCTGGGCTAGGGTGATTGCGTTAATAGTCAGACAAAAATTTGTTCTAAATAAGAGTTTTACACAGCTAGAGATGCCTCCAATGAGTGCTGCGGGTTAGTTATACATATTGCCGTAGATGTTTCCCTATACAGCTTATTAGATGCAACTCATATTTCGCTTTTAAAAATCACCAAAGTTATAATTTATCGTAACCCTTTTTTTCTAAGTTAATTATAATTCGTTAGTAGCTGCGCTTATAACCAAACCAATCATTACTACAGTATTTTTGAATGATTTTAAGCCCATCAAACTGTTATGAAGATTAAAGTACAGAAGTCGCTATTTTTCTGATTCCGAGAAACATTAAATTTACTACTACATTTTTTAAAGCATTAACCCACATTATAAAAGGTAATTAGAATAAATAATCATCAGTAAAGTAGGTTAACTACTTTAGTCTTTCATACAATCCTGAGGCTCTTGATACGCTTTTGCTCATGGCCAATTGCAGTACTTTTTTATCGGCCACCAGCTCAAAGGTGTTTTTAGCACGTGTTATTCCTGTGTACACCAGCTGCCTATTTACACCCATACTAGCGTGTTTAAGCGGCGGTAAAACCATAGCCGTATAACTAAACTCCGAGCCCTGCGATTTATGTATGGTCATTACATACACTTTATCGTGAGCAGGCAGGCGCGCAGGTGAAAACGCCCGAACCGTGTTTTGCTCATCAATAAATAACGCTTTTAACTGCCCGCTTTCATCGGGCATTAAAATACCAATATCACCATTAAACAACTTAAGTTGATAATCGTTTTGGCTCACCATAATAGGCATACCACTGTAATGGCGCTGGTTTGGGCTTACCGATATTAACCCTTGTTGCACAAGTGCGCGCTCAATGCGGCTGTTTAAGCTATTTACACCGTAATCACCCTCACGCACGGCCGCTAATAATTGATATTGAGAAAACGCCGCGTGAACATCTGCAACACTTGCCCCTTGTGCAATTAAATTTAAATAATGAGCGTAATGCTTAGCAGCACTGTTTATTAATTTTTCTATGGGTTTTGCAACAAAGTCATAATCTAAAATAACATCGTTAAATTGCCCTTGTGTGCTTTGCTGCTCTACGTATTTTAAAATACCGTTATGGTTAGTATTAACCGCCAGCGCAAGCTGGCCAATGCCACTTTGTGCATCAAACCGGTAGCTGTGTTGTAAAAACGCAATGCAATCGGCTAGTTTAAATTCGCTATGCCCAGGCGCCGCTAATTTAGCCTCTCCTTTAAAACATAAAGCATTGAGCTCATCACATCGTGCTTGCGAGTAATTAGGCGTTTCACCCAATGCTAACCCTTGGCATAAATCACTCATTACACTGCCGGTATCTACCGAGGCAAGTTGGTCTTTATCGCCAAGCAATATTAAACGCGCATGCGCAGGCAGTGCTTCTATTAATTTAGCCATGAGTGATAAATCAACCATGCTGGCTTCATCAATAATAAGTACATCTAAATGCAGCGGGTTGGTGCTGTTATGCTTAAATTTATTAGTAAAGGGTTTAACCCCTAAAAGCCGGTGAATGGTTTGCGCGCTATCGGGAATTAAGGCCTTTATATCCTCAGGAATAATTTTAAGTTGCTCTTTTGCACCTAAAATTGATTCACTTAAACGGGCTGCCGCTTTACCTGTAGGCGCCACCAGTTTAATGCTTAAAGGTGCGCTTTTATAAAGCGACTGTAAAATAGCTAATAGCTTAGTCACGGTGGTGGTTTTACCTGTCCCTGGCCCGCCCGTAATAACGCTAAAGCCTTTTGTTGCGGCAATAGCGCAGGCTACTTTTTGCCAATCAATCGCAAGCGCTGAATTATCAACAAAGTAGTCATTTAACAACTGGCTGAGTAACTGTGTATTTATATTTAAATGGCGCTCACTCATCGCAAGCAAACGCGTAGCTAAGGTGTGCTCATAATCAGCTAGGCGCGCAAAATAAAGCCGTTCGTTAAATAACTGTAAGGGTTTGGCCTCGCCCACACTGTTATGGGCACTTAAACAGCTAAGCGCATCGAGGTAGTTAAAGGCTTCGTTAAAAGGCGATGTAATATTTGGTACATTGCCCTCGGTTTTAGTAAAGTCGCTTTGGCGTAAATTAAACGGGTTTTGCCAGTCGACTTCTTTTAATGTTAAACAGCTATGCTGGCTTTGCTGTGCTAAACACAGCAATAACACTATATAAAACACGTCGTTTTGCTGGTTATAGCACAGCATTAAGGCAAGCTTTACATCTACCATTCTTATGCGTTTTTCATCTAATAAGTAGTCAAGCAGCTCCACCGTATTTAACGGTTGGGCAGGTGCTGGCGGCTCATCAAACAGGCTTTGCTGCATAGGGTAGTCACTCATAACATGGCTCCTTGGCTAAATAAGCCATCTAATAGTGTGATTTGCTCTGCGCTAAGCTTATTAAAATACACCCCTTTGCCCGCCGGCATGCCGCGTAAAAACGTATAATAAACCCCGCCTAAATGGGTTTCTATTGCATAATCACTGATGCGTTGTTTGAGTAATCGGTGCAGCGCAACACTATAAATTAAATACTGTAAATGATACTGATGGCTATTCATGGCTTGCTCTAGCAGGTCGCTTTCATAGTCAGCGGGCGTATTACCTAAGTAATTAGACTTATAATCTAAAATATAATACTTCCCTTGATAGCAAAAAATTAAATCTATAAATCCCTTTAACAGACCTTTTACATGAGAAAACTCGAGTTTACTTTGGGTAAAACCAAAATGCTTAACCAGTATTTCGTTTAATTTAGGCGCGCTTAAACTATCTAAAGGTAAATTAAATTCCATTTCGACTAGGCAATCTGTCGGGGCTAATTGACTTAAGCTTAATCCTTCATTGTTTAAGGGGCAGGTTAACGAATCAAGCACCCATTGCTCGGTCACGTGTTGCCAGCTTTCGCTAATATGGTATTTATCCAGTGCATGTTTAACTACCTCTGCTAAATTTTGCTCTGGATTTGTAGGGTGTACTTGCGCACTGGTAAAGTCTATTTGCTCAAATATTTCATGCAAACAGCTTCCAGGCTTCGCCCCCTTGGGGAAACTGTAAGGCGATGGTATTTCATCTTGGCTGTTAGCAAATTCATCTTTTTCATGATCTTCATCGCTGCGCCCAGGCTCAATATGATCGGTGTGCTTTTTAAAGCTCAGCGCACTAAAGCTGGTTGCTCGCCAATCTCGCTCTATGTTAGCTGTAACCGTATTAACTCTTAACGCTTGGCTTTGCTGCACTGCGCTATTAAGTGTTAATTGGCCTTGTTCGGCCAATTGCTCAGCCGTAAATTGCTGATAGTGCATTTCGGTGTGAGCGTCGCAAAATTCACTTAAGTGGGTGCGCCACGTTTGGCTACTTGTAAGCTCAAGCCCTGCAAATAACACATGCCCTAATGCACTACTTTGTATAGCCAAACGGCTACTTTGCCCTTGCCCTATGTTATACACCCCAAGTGCACAAAAATGTACCGCGCGGGTAAGGGCAACATAAAGTAAGCGTAAGTCTTCAGCTAGGCGTTCTTGCTCGGCTTGTGCTAAGGCGTCTTCGTTTTTACTTAAATCGTAAACTAGCTGGCCGTTTTGGTGATAAAGCGCTTCTTTTGTTTCGCGATAGCCACTGGCGAAAGGCATAAATACCAGCGGATACTCGAGCCCTTTTGAGGCATGCATAGTCACAATTTTAACTAAGTTGGCGTCACTCTCTAGGCGTACTTGCACGGTTTCGCCATCTTGCTGGCTTACTTTTTGTGCATACCAACGTAGCAAGCGCAAAGTGCCTTCTAGCTCTATTTGCTTTTGCTGCAGTATTTCACCTAAGTGTCTAAAGTCGGTTAACCAGCGCTCAACGTTATAGCCAAGGCCTTGCCACTTAGCGCTCAGCTGATTATGGCTTAACAAACGTTCAAGCATCGCCATTGCGCCTTGCTTGTTCCAAATATGGCTAAGTTGAGCAAAAAAGTTTAAGTGCTCTTGCCATTTATTTTCATCATCAGCAAGGGCGTAAATTTCGTTGTAGCTTAAACAAAATAACGGCCCAGCTAATACGCCGCGCAGTAATGACTCGTTGTATTGGCCATGCAATGCCGTTAAAAAGTTAAGTAAATGGTGGCTAAGCTCTTGGCTAAAAACACTGTCGCGCGATAAATACACGCTAGCAATATTGGCATTGCTCAGTGCTTTTTTCATTATTTGCGCTTCTACACGGTCGCGCACCAATATACAAATATCGGCAGCGGTCACCTTATGCTTACCAATGCACGCTCGCCCTTGCTCGGCTTGCTCAAGCAATGTCACTATTTTATTGGCAAAATAGCTGGCCAAATGCCCTTGCCCGACGCCTTTGCTGGTGGGTTTGTTTTTTTCATCTGCAGCTTCATCTACAAATACATTAAATTCAAACGCGGTGGCAGGTTTGCCATCTATTGTAAATGTTTCATCGGCTTTTTTGCCTTTTGCTGCTACTGCGTTAAACGGTATGGCATCGTTATAAATAAAGCTATTGGCATGTTTAGAAAACAAACTGTTTACACTGCTTACTATATCGGTGCTTGAGCGAAAATTAGTACCTAAAGTAAATTGCTGCTCAGGCTCTACTGACTCTTTTGCGCCAATATAGGTAAAAATATCAGCGCCCCTAAAGCCATAAATAGCCTGTTTTGGGTCGCCTATCATGGCAAGCGTCGTTTTTTCTTGGCCATATATTTTGCTAAAAATTCCGTACTGAATCGGATCTGTATCTTGAAACTCATCAATCATGGCAACAGGAAATAGCTGCGCTATTTTTTGCGATAAAGCCTCGCCCTGCTCGGCATTTAAAGCACTGTGTAAATTAGTCAGTAAATCATCTGGGGTGATCACACTTTGCTCTTGCTTGCGTTTTACAATTGCCTGTTTAACCCACCGAGCTGCGGTTTGTACAACGGCAATTTTAAGGCCCTGATTAATTTTAGTATTAAGTGCACTGAGCTCATCAAACAGGCTAAGCAGAGGGTGGCTAAATAATGGCTGATTTTTTTTATAATTACTGGCATCACTTAAGTTTTCGCTGCTCCACACCTCAAACGAGTATTTATTGGTGCCAAATTCAAAAAATAACTCATCACCTAAACAAAATGCTTCAAGGGCCGTTAAACTGCCTTTTCGCCCGGGTGTTTTAGAGCCACTTAAACCCGAGCCCTTTATTGCAGCTATAAACTCTTGCTCCAGCACTGCTTTTTTAAAAGCGGGTACTTTAGCAATGTACTCATCGCGAGCTTTAAATACGTCATCTAAGTTTATTTGCGGCACTATGTTCGCATTGGCTTTATTTAGCACACTACTGACTTGGCTAAATAGCGATTCAGGGGCTGCAAACACCTCTAAAATAGCATCAGTGCGTTCTTTATTAAGTGGGTATACAAAGGCGCGCCAAAAATCCTTAATTGTGTCGAGCAGTATGTCGCGCTCATCTAAAATAAATTCAAGGTTAAAGGCAACGCCTGATTCAAACGCATGCTGCTTTAACATGCGTTGGCAAAAACCATGAATGGTAAATATAGCGGCTTCGTCCATAGATTTAGCGGCGGCATCGAGTAAATCAAAGGCGCGATGTTTATCATCTACTGCGGCTATTACACCTTCTATTAATTCATCATTTGGGTTTTGGCCAAGTAATGCATCGCGCGCAGCAATAATACGGCTGCGTACGCGGTCTTTTATTTCTTGCGTTGCAGCATCGGTAAAGGTAACCACAAGTATTTGCTCAACGCTTAACGGGGTGTTTATCTCCCCTGGTATTTGCAAGCCTAATAAATAACGTAAATAAAGCCCGGTAATGGTGTAGGTTTTACCTGTACCCGCACTGGCTTCTATTAAACTTTGCCCTTTTAACGGCATTGTTAGCGGATTAAGCGCTTGCATGGTCACTCTCCTTTGCATGTGCATGTAATGGGGAGAGTAATTTTTCGCTCCACTTAATAAATTCTTCTTGGCAGTCATTGAGCGATTGCACCGTTAAACGAATATACGGGTTTTCGCCCTCGCCGCGCCCTATGTATTGTGGGTTAAACTTGCTAATGGCTTTACCAATATCGCCACCACTTTTAACGTATTCATAGCCACTTACCGGATAAAATGCCACAGGCTCTTTGCGCAAGGCTTGATATAACGAAAACCAATCATTGAGCAAGGCATCGGCCTCATTTTTACTCAGTGGTGCAAAGCTAATTTGCTTATCAAGCCCTAGTAATAGGGTTTCAACATTTTGTTCCATACTTTGTGCAACAAGATGATATATAAAGCCCTTAATTAAATCTTTGGCCTTTATACTGGCACTTCGATAAAACACTTGTTTTTGAAGGTAAATATGATTAAGCCAGCCCTCAATGGTGGTGTTTTCTATGCGCAAAGACACCTCAAGCGGGTCGGTTTTGCCGCTTTTAATATGCTCTTTTACTTGCCCTGCTAGTGCATCTACTCGGTGCGCCATGCTCTCATACACTAAATTGCCCACATTGGCTTGTGGCAGCTCCCCCCGTTGCAATATTTGCTCTGTACTTAAAGGTTGCTCATTAATGTTGGCTTGCAGTATTTCGTCTAAATAAAAGTAGCGGCGCAGCGCATCTAGGCTAAAAGGCTCTTCATCTTTTGCTACTTCGTTAAATTCAGGTAGGCGTAAACCTAATGTTTGCTGGTAAAAGCTCTCTTGAGCGTTGCACACACTGCGAATAAATACATCAAGCTCTAATTCCGCGGGCGCTGTTACATCAATGGCTGTTAGCGGCTGCGCGTCTATGCGCTCGCTTGGTAGCCAAATAGGATTAAAACTGTGATTACTCAGCTTAGCCTCAGCTTCACTGTCTGCTGTGTAATACGCACGATTAAAAGGCTGTAAGTGCTGCTGATTAATTAAACACTCAGGCAGCGTTTTTTCGCTGTCATTTGCTAACGTAAAGCTGCGGCCTATGTACTCTAAAAGCTCGCTTACTAAGGTCGAGGGCATACGTGGTTGATTGTCAAAACACGAGCGGCCAATGTAACTTATGTATAAATTTTCGCGGGCACTCAGGAGGGCTTCTAAAAATAAGTAGCGGTCATCTAATTTACGTGAACGGTCACCTTTTTGTTTTTTAGAATACGGCACTAAGTCAAACCCTATTGGCTGCACCGTACGTGGGTAATCGGCATCGTTTAAGCCAAGCATACACACCACTTTAAACGGCACAGCGCGCATAGGCATTAGTGTACAAAAGTTAACTTGCCCCACTAAAAAGCGCTGCCCTACGCCTTTTTCTTGAATGCCTTGTTTTATCAGGTAACTTACAATTCGTTGCGATACATGTTTATCGTAATCGCCATTATCGTGGTGCTTTTTAAGCTCCTCTAAAACATTTTGCAGTACCAGTAAATCCCAACTGTCGTCGCCTTCATTGTAATAAATAGCATTTATTAGCTCAGATAAAATATCCGCTTTATTACTAAGAGTATCATCAGGGGTTAGCTCATCTTTAAAGCGCTGCAGTACATCAATAAAATGCACCAGTTTATTAAGGGTATCAAGCGCCATGCCCTCTACTTCATCGGCACTATAAATGCCGTTAAACGGGCATTGTTCATCGCGCTGGGCTATGCCTAGCAGTAAACGGTTTAAACCATGCTGCCAGGTATTTAAATCTATTGCGGGTAAATCAAAGCTACTTTTGTGCTCAGCATTTATACCCCATTTAACCCCTACACGCTCAAGCCAATATTGAATTTGTTCGTACTCGTGCGCCTCTAGCGCAAATTTTTCGGCAATTTGTGTTACTTGCAGTAAATCAAGAATATCCGAAACACCAAAACGCGAAAACGGCAAATTGGCTAAGCTGGCAAACGAGCTCAGCACCGGTTTTTCTTGCTCTATGGCTAAATCGGCCAATGCATAAGGAATAAAGCGACTGGTGTTTTGCGCGCCGCCAAACACCGCTTCAATATACGGGCTGTACGTACCTACATCAGGCATCATTACAATAATGTCTTTGGGAGTGAGCGACGGGTTTTGATTAAACAAAGTAAGTAAATAGTCGTGCAAGCGCTCAACTTCTCTAAGCGGTGTGTGGCAATCGCTTAAAGTAATGCTGGTGTCGCTGTCGCTAATGGGCAATTTACCCTCATCATTTATAAACCATTGTTTATTATCGGTAAGCGACTCACCTTTAAATGCCAGTTGGTAAATCTCGCTTTGAATTTGACCCAGTAAACTTTCGTCAAACGCATCTATAAAGCCATCAATCCAACGCGCATCAAGTTGTACGAGTTGCTCAAAGTAGTCGCGCCCTAGTTTTCCCCATGACGATAAAAGCGGGTTACCTATAAAGTAGTACTCTTCATCAGGGTTAGTTTGTTTTTTTTGCTGCGCTTCTAAAAGCGGCATTTTGGCGTATTTGGCATTTATTTTGGCTGCTGTTTTTTCATCAACCACATCGCCCCAATAATGCTCGCTAGGATTAAAAAAGAATAAAAACACCTCTGTTTTTTTGCTCAAGGCTTCAAACACCTCAAGCTGCGAGCTCGCAATCGCCGATATACCAAATAAACTAATGCGCTTAGGTAATAAGCTATTATCCATATTCTCAAGCGCAGCGAGTAGCTGCCCTTGCATATTAGCACGATGAAATTGGCTTTGCCCAAGCGCTTTACTGTGCGCCACCAACTTTCGCCATAAATCGCTTTGCCACGGGGCAATGCTTACATCAACATCGTCAAGTTCGTCTTTGCCGCTATCCCAAGTGGCAATCCAATGCGGGCGGTACATTAAATATTGGTCGTACACATCGGCAATTTTTTCACACAGGGCAAAGGTTTTTTGCCCGTCTAGGTCGCCTTCTAAATAGGTTTTTAAGGGCAAATAAAGCGGTTCATCAATACAGCTGGGCAGTATTGCAAATAATTTCCAAGCAAGGTTAGGCTTATTAAAAGCCGACTCTTTGGGCACATTGGGCAATAACTGCTGATACAACTGCCATATAAAGCTCGATGGCAGCGGAAAATCGACCTGCGCGGCTACCCCTAGGTTTTCGCTTAAACCAATTTTCAGCCACTGCGACATACCCGGCGACTGCACTAATACCACTTCTTTATCGAATGGGCTTTGCAACGGGTTTACTTTTAACAGCTGATTAAACTGAGCCTGCAGCGCTTCCATACGGTTTGATTGAATAATATTGAGCATACAACTGGAGTCCTTACTTGAAGTAAAACCAGTTTAAGATATTTTCATTTATAGGGGTAGCGCAATCAGCAAATTGGCACTAATAAATCAGCGGGTTAGCAGGGAGTTTAAGCGCACAGCGTTAATTTTAATCACTGTGCGTTTTATTGCTCAGGTCACTTTATTTATAAGGGCTAATGCTTGATAAGATAAATGCGCTTTGCATAATCACTTTACCATCTATTCCTTTAAGCTTAAGTGAGATGGCCGGATCTGCTTGTTGCCAATCTATGCTTAAATCGCCGTAATTCACATTGTGAGTGTAATCACCTACACGGTGTTTATTTGGGCTTACGTCTTTCCACTTTTCAGTGAGGCCTGAGCTGGTCATTTCTATTAAAGGGTAATCAAGGTTTTGTTGATACTTTGATATTTCGCCCCAGTGCGTATCGCCACTGATGATAATAACCCCATTCACTTGATGCTTTTTAATTAACGCAAATAAACGGTTACGATCCTCTGGGAAATTAGCCCACGACTCCCACCCTGTAAAATCGGGTAATAACTGCAAGCTTGAGGCAATTAGCTTTATAGCCGCAGGCTTTTTAAGCTCTTGCTCAAGCCATTGCCACTGCGCCTCTCCTAGCATAGAGGCACCTTTCACTTCTGTTGGGCTATACGGGCCTTGGTTATTAAGCTTACGCTTAGTGTAATATTCAAGCTCGCTTACGTGGTTAAGCGCATCACGGTTCCAGCGTAAATCGGGCATAATAACGTGTACGGTTTGCTCATCCTGGCCATACATATACGACGTGTAAATGCCATCCGTGCGGGTGCGCCTAGGTGAGCTTTTAGGCTCGCCCCAAAAATCGAGCATAATTTGGCGAGACTGCTCTTTATGTGGGTAGTCTTTACCAATATCGTTTTGACCAAAGTCGTGATCGTCCCACATCGCAATGATTGGCGTATTCGCTTTTAGCGTTTTAAAGCCTGGTTTTGCACCTAATTTTTGGTATTTATTGGCAAGTACCGTCATATCGTTGGTGTCGCCGTAAATATTGTCACCTAAAAATATAAATAAATCGCCCTGCTCTTTATTAATGGTGTCAAATATTGGGATGTCTTTATCTTGATGCCCACACGAGCCAAATAAAATTTTTGAAGGGGCTGCCATAGTATTTGCGCTAAACGCTAACCCTAATGCTAATACGGCGTGTGTAATAGGTTTTACTAACTGCTTCATTTTAAAATCTCACTTATTGGCGATGCCATGTTTGAATTTAGGTGTTTAGGGTTTATACCCAATGCGCTTAAAACAGTGGCTGCAACCTGCGCTTGTTTAAGCTCATTTTGTGTTTTAATTAAGCCGTGCCCTTTTATTGCAGGGCCAATGGCAGCAAGCCAAATATGCTCAGAGCCGACAATGCCCTCAGGAAATTTATTACCCGCTAAATGCAGCTCAGCCAACACACGTTTAGAGCTATGATGTTGCCAGTCACTTGCACTGCTTCCGCGGCCGTGGTCGGTGGTAACAATAAGCGTTGTGTTGTTTTTATAGCCCGGTGTAGTTTGAATTGTGCTCCATAAGTCTTTTATAAACGCATCGCTTTGCCTTGCAGATTTTAAATACTGGTCGTAATGGCCATCGTGCGCAAAGTCATCGGTTTCACCTAAGCTAATAACTAATAAGCGCGGCGTTTTTGCCAGCATATACCCTTTGGAAAATCGGTAAGTAAAACTGTCCAAGCGTACGTTTTCCCATGGGCTTGGAATTTCATTTTGCAACGCGTTTAAAAGCTTAGCATCAGCAAATAAATCGTTTTCTATGGGCATAAAACCCGCATTCACATACACGTTACTACGCTGAGTATTCACAATGTAAGGAAATACATCCCAACTCCCAAACAAAGCGGTTTTACCTTTAAAGTCTGCACGCTCATCTAGGCGCTCTAAAATGGTTTTATTTGCGTTTAATACTTTATTGTTACTATTAATTTTTTCATCTACTTCGCCGGTGAGAATTTCGTTATACCCAGGGTATGAAAAATACCAAGGGTTGCTCACCGACATATTAGAGCCTTTTGCTCTATCACCTACAATTACGCCCTTTTTAGCCACATGCTGAGTTAAAAATGGCATGAGTAACTGCTGACGCTCATTGGCGGTAGGCGCCCAAAATTGCTTATTTAATTGCGTTGGGTTTTTAACAAAATCGGCATTATTAATGAGGTTTTTATCTGCGCCGCTAAACACCTCTTGCCAGCGCACACCATCAAGGGTCACTAGCACTACATTTTGCGCTGCGCTTGCGGTATTGCTGATTAATACAATGATGCTAAATACCGTGGCTTTTATAATTGAGTTCATAATTACTGTGTACCTAATTACTGTGTACATTTAACAAAAAGCCCATCAAAGATGGGCTTTTAATTATTTACTGTACATTATGGCTATTAAAACGTAGCCGATAACGTCAGTGCTGCTGTACGTGGTGCACCAATAAAGTAAGTGCTGCCATTGCCCGTACCACCCGCTAAATAGCTTTTATCGGTAACGTTATAAACAACAAAGGCAACATCAATAGCTTTAAATGGTCCTGCGTTTATATCGGTTGCGTAACCTGCGTTTAAATCAACCACGGTATAGCCATCAACTTCGCCACGCTCACCGGTGTATTTAGCCGATAAACCAAAGCGGAAATCACCGCTAAAGTAATCGGTCGATAGCACAAATAAGTCATCTACTGAGTCTATTACTTTTTCACCAGCTTCAAACCCAGGTGCATCGCCTTTGTACTCTGAATCATTATTCGTGTACGAGCTATATACACTCCATTGTGGGCTTAGCATGTAACTTGCCGACAGCTCTAAACCTTGCGATTCAATACCCCCTACGTTTAAGTAAGAGCCATTTGTACCTATGGTGTAATCAATACCGCCAGTGTCACTACCTGGGGCAATGAACGTAATACGGTTATCAAATTCAATTGAATACGCTGTTGCGGTCAGGTTTAGCGCATTATTTTGATAACGTACACCTAAATCGATGTTTTCAGCGGTTTCAGCTTCAATGGCTGATAAATCAGAGCTGTCGCGCTCAAGTACACCGTCTTTTATGGCTGCAAAGTTTTCGCTGTAGCTGGTAAATAGCTCGGTTGAGTTATTTAGCTGATACAAAATACCACCACTAAATAACACATCAGAGTCACTATTAACTTTAGCGGTTGTGGCATTTTGATAATGGTCGTACTTTTCAATATCAACAAGGTACTTTTTAACACCTACGTTAAGCGTGAAATCGCCAAGGGCCATTGAATCCTGCGCGTACCATTTAAGGGTGTCGGTCTCAAAGGTGTTTTTATACTGGGTCCAGTATGGCGTGCTATCAAAGTGGTGGTAAATGCTGGCATTAATTACTTTGTGCCAATCGCGAGACTCGTCACGGTCGCTTTGCTCATACCAAAAACCGGCTTCTATGTCGTGCATGCCAAATGTAGCTTGGTAGTTGGCAGTAACCCCTAAGCGGTCTTTTTTGTAATGCGTATGACGATACGACATTACAGGTATTGCCGTATCGTCGTAACATGCTGGGTTTAAACCAGGGCCCGACTCCCACGGCCAGCTTAAACTTGCCGTACAACCTTCGTTTGGTGCCAGTGCGTTACCTGCGCTATCTACAAAACCGTAAGAGCCTGCGTTAGTGCCGCCCTCTGTGGTTGGGTTGCCGTTCTCATCTACTGGAGTTGTTAAATACGGTGGGATCCAATCGCCACGGCCCGAGTTTTTATGATAATAAGGGCTCACTGTAATAAGCGATGTTGGCGAAAGCGCATACTCAAACTTTAAATACGCTAGTGTATTTTCACGCAGTGTACCCCAGCCCTCAGCAAACATTTGGTCGTAATGTGGAACGCCTGTCCAGTTCCACGTTAACTGATCCCACTCTGGCGTTTGTTCAAATTGCGCAAGACTTACACTGTTGTAGTTAGTCTCACTTACATCATCGTAAGATAAACGCCCTGTAATTGTTAAATCAGCAAGCGTTGTTACAAATTTAAGCTCTGCGTGTTGGTTATCTTTTCCGCCATTGCTACCCGAGCCAATCCAGCGGCTAGTATCAGTTTGCGAGTAACTTACATACGCTTGTGTATTATCAAATAAAGTACCCGTTTCGTGCTTAACGTAAAAGCGGGTCGCATCGTGGCTACCCGAGGTGTAAGCAAAAGTGGTGCTGCTATCAAGACTTGGCGCTTTACTTACAAAGTTAAATGTACCGCCTAGTGCCTCAAGCGATGCCGATTTAATATCTGAGGTGCCTTGGCCTACTTCTACAGTGGCTAAATTTTCAGTGTCTAGGTAACGGTTTGCTTTAGCGCCCCCACCATAGTTTGAGCCACCGTTAGGAATACCATCAACGGTCATCCCTAATTGCTGTTGGTTTGAGTCAATACTAAAACCACGCATAGTAATTGTGGTAGACCAGTCATCGCCACCAAATGCATCGCCTTCGTTTATGCTAATGCCAGGTAAGTTATCGATAACCGATAACACACTCGAAACCGTTGTTTGTTGATCAAGCATTGCAGGCTCAATCACATTATTTGCGTAACTGGTTGGTTTTGCAGTAACGGTTATTTCTTCTATTTCGTTGTCATTTGCATAAGCTGACGTTGATACAGCCATAGCAATTGCCATGCTCAAAATCGATTTATTAGTTAAAGCGTACATTGTGATCCCGTTTGGTTTTAATTATCTAAAGTAATTATGAAAGCGGGCACAGTATGATTTCGAATTATGACAACAAAAATGAAGTTTATTTACAGGGGTGTTAAAAAAATGTGGGGTTTTTATGGCTTTGTTATGTCATTTGTAAGTCAGCCTAAGCACAAAAACCTAGGCTGATTTATATATAAATACTAGGGCGTGTTGATCTTTGCGGATTGAAATTTGTTCAATCTAGGGGTGATTAAATCGCGGCACGAGGTTTGTAACCTAGTGGGCTAAGTAAAAACCGAGTAAAGCTTCCGCGTCCTGCTCACGCCCCTTACCTACATCCATGTAGGCAACAAAGAGTTTATCGCCCCTAGGCAGAACCCGAAGGGCAGCGCATGTTTGGCATTTATGCTGCGTTATCGCCTATTTATGGGGAGTAACCACACTTCATAGGCTCTGCCTTGCCTAAAAACCAAACATACTGCTGCAAATTCAAACGCCAAAGGTCAACACGCCCTAATTAATTAGAATAGTTTAGCTAACATCTCGTCACTATAAGCAACAAGCTCTTCATTATTAGCCACTTTACTAATGTAATCTGGATTAGCAATAAATGGACGACCAATCGCAATTAAATCAAACTGGTCATTGTTTATTGCTTGTTTTGCATCATCAAAACTATAGCTACCTACCCCTACAAGGCTGGTTTTAGTGTTAGCGCGCAAATACTGCGAGGTTGTTTTACCTTCTAAAGAGTCAAACTGAGTGCTGTCATCAAAAATACCGCCATGAATGTAAGCCAGTTTTTTGTCATCTAGCTGCGCTAATAAATAATCAAATACCGCTTTATCACGCTTATCTTCTTCCATATTAAAATAAGCACCTGGCGATAACCTAATTGCCGTACGCTCATTACCTACTGCATTAACAACCGCATCGGTCACTTCTATTGCAAAACGCGCCATATTTTCAGGTGTTTGGCCATATTCATCTGTGCGCTCATTTGCAGCGTAATGTAAAAACTGATCAATTAAATAACCATTTGCGCCATGAATTTCTACACCATCAAAACCAGCTTCAATGGCATTTTCGGCCGCTTTAGCAAAGTCGGCTATCAGTGAATTAATATCCTCTTTAGTGGCCGCTTTTGGCGTAATGTACGTCAGTTCACGCATACGTGGTACAGAGCCTTCAACACCAATTGCCGATGGCGCTAATACTTCGCCGTCAAAAAAATGAGGGTGAGCAACACGGCCAACATGCCAAAGCTGTGCAAACATTTTACCGCCGTTTGCATGTACGGCGTCGGTTACTTTTTTCCAACCTTGAATTTGCTCGCTGGTAAATAACCCCGGTGTATTTGGGTAGCCCTGTGCATCTGGGCGAATGATAGTGGCTTCGCTAATAATTAAACCGGCATCGGCACGGCGCGCATAATATTCGACCATATCTTGCGTGGGTACTAAATTATCATCAGCCATACAACGGGTTAAAGGCGCCATAAAAACGCGATTTTTAAGTTCAAGTGAGTCGTTTAATTTATACGGGGCCAGTAAATCTGTGGTCATTGTTAAATCCTTCATTAAGAGTATGCATATGAGATGCGGCCTTTTTAACAACATTCAAGGGCAATTTTGAATGCTCGCTCAAAATATACTTAGGGAGTACCAAAACAGATCTGAATTACAAAATTAAATAACCTGAACTCTGGTTAAGAGATTTACTAACATATTTTATCATGATGATAGTTAAGCTTATTTTCTCTAGCCAGAGATTTTCAGTAAATTCAACGCAGTTAGCGCTTAAAATAGCTGCTAGTGATAGATTTATTATCCAGAGTTCAGGTTAAATAATAATTTTTCAACACACTGTCACATAACTCGATATACTTGTAACAGTAAAATTCAAATTTGAAGCAATAAAGAGTGAGCCAATTATGACAACTGCAAATGCGACTGAAGAACAAACCGTAATTTTAGGGCTAGGGGCAAAAAAACGACTCGCTTTTATGTTTGAAACCGTACAACAGTACAAACAAGTATGGATTTTAAACGACGATGATGGCTGCGTAATGCTTGCCAACGAAGATGACGACTGTGTACCAGTGTGGCCAACCCGCGATTTTGCACAAGCTTGGGCCACGGGCGAATGGGAAGGCTGTACCCCAAAAGCCATTCCGACTAAAGATTGGTTTAGCCGCTGGACACCCGGCCTTGAAGAAGACGACTTACTGATTGCGGTGTTCCCTACCGAAGAGGACGACGGCACGGTGCTTTTTCCTGATGAATTTGAAAGCCAGTTAAAAATTCCTAAAAAAAGAAAGTACTAAGTAGCCAGCATCACGCTATTTAGTTTATAAACGCGGCCTAAAATAGCCGCGTTTTTTATATCTGCTTTCTAAATTTTAAATAAGCCTCGGTTATAGCCTTGGCATCTTCTATTTGTGGGTAGTGCCCAAGTTCAACAAACCCTTGTACGCGCGCATTAGGTATTGTTTTTTTATAGTGCTCAAGCATGTGTTTACCCGATATTGGGTCTTGCTCACCTGCAATAAACGTAACCGGTATATCGCTATTAATCATTGCCCCAACCCAGCGCTGTTCGTTTTGTTTTCGCTGTGTAATATATTTAATTAGCTTGGGCATCACACGTAAACCCTTGTTATAAATTAACAACGCCCAAAGGGTATCAATTACCATAGGGGCTGGTGGCGTGTTTTTGCCAAAAATAGTGATTAAATTTT
The DNA here is from genome assembly GCF_023161905.1 of Pseudoalteromonas sp. 2CM41L. Lineage (NCBI taxonomy): Bacteria > Pseudomonadati > Pseudomonadota > Gammaproteobacteria > Alteromonadales > Pseudoalteromonadaceae > Pseudoalteromonas > Pseudoalteromonas sp. 2CM41L. The sequence goes on along the minus strand of NZ_JALNTN010000005.1, from coordinate 60,036 downwards.
TAGCAAACTTTTGTTTGCTCATTAGCTTAGGTACTAGCCAACCAAGTTTTGAAAGTAGCAGCTTTTGGATAAATAAAGGTTTATGTATGTGTGGAAATAACCCGCCATTTAAAAAACATACACTGTGTATGCGTATGTCGCTTTGAGCAGCAACTTGCCTTGCTAATAGCTCTTGAGCCACGGTATCACCATAATCATGGGCTAATAGGTGTACATTGGTAATATTTAAACGCTTTAAAAATTGCGTGTATAAATCAGCTTGCTCTGTAATGTTATAAGCAGCATTTATTGGTTTATCCGAAAGGCCAAAACCCAGCATATCAAGTGTAACTAAAAAGTAGTGTTTTTTGAGCTCATCCCACATACCTTCCCAGTCCCAGCTTGCACTAGGAAAGCCGTGTATCAAAAGGAGAGCGGGGTTATTAGCATTCCCCGCTGTTTTAGTAAAAATTTGCTTGGCATTTATATCAATAAACCGCCCGTTTGATTGCCACTGCGAAAGCGTATACATAGGCTGCTACCCATTAACTTTTATTATTGTAATGGTTAGTTTTATCACATTGAGCTTTAATAAAAAGCCGATATTAAACGTAAATATCGGCTTTTGGGTAAAATTTAGTTTTTAAGCTTTAAGTGTTATCGCGCCATAAGTATTGGCAAGGTGGTGTTTGCTAGCATGTAGTTAGTCATACCACCAAAAATTTGCTCATGGATTCGCCTGTGAGTAAATGCGCCCATCACCACTAAATCAGCATTATGCATTTGTGCTACCGACATAAACGCTTTAGCGGTCGATTGCCTGCCATTATTAAATGTTACAAACTCACTTTTAATATCGTGCTGAGCTAAATATTTAACCACTTCATGGCCGTTTGGCATTTTATCGGCGCTGCTTGCGCTGGTGCAAATAACAACCTTTTGAGCTTGTTTTAGAAGCGGTAAACTGTATGTGAGCGCACGCGATACCTCGGTGCTGGCGTTCCAGCCAATCACCACTGTTTTTATATCAAAGTGGGTCATTTGCCGTGGTACCAATAATATAGGTTTACCACTTCGCATTACCGATGCCTCAAAGGTTGAGGTTGATTTACCACTTTTAGACTGCGGAATAATAATTAAATCAGCGACTTTGCCTTGCTCTGCGATTATTTCGCTGCGCACACCTATATTAATATGCCATGAAGCGCTTGGGTGCGTGGGATGCTCTGCGCTGTCGTCAGTGTATTTAACTTGCTGCTGGGCACATAAACTAACAAATTCGGTTTTTAAATTTGCCGATTCGGTTGTTGCAAAGCGCCCTGCTACAGAGTCTAACTCTTTTACCAATTTAGTTGGTAAGCCAAGCTGCCCTGTTGGCAAAAAGCGTTTTGGGTCTAAGTGCGTGTGATAAACATCAAGGTGCGCATTAAAATACTTAGCAACGGCTAAGCCCCCTTTTAAGCGCTCTGTTACATGCCCACTTGTAGAAAGCGGCATTAAAATAAGCTTAGGTGAAATCATAATTATATCCTTCTTAAGCCAGTGCCTTTTAGAGCGAATGTAAACCGTGCTAAGCGCTGCTTGTTTTGCTTAGCACGGCGGCGTTTACAGCTGTGTAAAGCTTGCCACTTCTTGTAGGTAACCGCTTGGTAAATCCAATACCATAAAGTGCGATAAAGTAAGTAAAAATGCTAACGCACACACTGTCAGTGTTAATGTTCTAGCAATTGATATACGTGCTTTTACAAGTAAAAATATTATGAAAAACAACGCTATAGAAATCACATAGCCCAGTAAAAAACACCCAGATAATAAGCCACACAGCCAAAATACATAATGCCAAAGGCCAGTCACGCTTGAGTCGTTTACATACCCCGCAGAGACCTCATTATCGTAATTTACAGCATCGTCTACTTTATTAAGTAGCAGCTTGATCAGCACAACCGCAGAGAGTATTAGCATGAACGAGCACACCACGGCAGGAAATACTCCACCTAAGAATGTGCGTTGGAACGAGTCATACAAACCGTATGCAAACACTAAACAAACAAAGCCAGAAAACGCGATTTGTGGTTTAAGGTTAGTTGGTTTTAGCTCAGCATTAGCTTTGTTTTTATTGGCTTTTTCTTTTTTAGCTGCCTTAATAGAGTGGCGTGCTGCAAAGAAAATAGAAAGCGCGGTTAATGCACCAATAATAATCACACCCGGTTTTAATAAAAACTCTATGCCGTCAAACTGAATAGCTTGATAAAGGTAAGTTTCCATGCCGCTTGCTAGTACAAAGCCAATTAAAAATGCCGGTCGTGGCCATCCAAAGCGCTTCATTAATATGCCTAAAATACCAATACCAATAAGTGCGACTAAATCACCTAAATCACGGGTTGCCTGAAACGCCGCAAAAAAGATCACCATAACCATAAATGGTGCCATGAGCGTGTAAGGAATAGTTGTTACCTTTGCTACCCATTTAGAAATTAGTAAACACGCGCCCGCGCCAATTACATTAGCAAGTGCCAGTGACCATACAATGGTGTAAGTAACATCAAGGTCGGTGGTGATCATCGCAGGCCCTGGCTCTAAGCCAATTAATACCATGCCACCTAAAAATACAGCCATGCTGCCGGAACCTGGAATACCAAATAATAAGGTCGGAATTAAGCCACCGCCTTCTTTGGCATTATTTGATGACTCAGGGGCAATAACACCGCGTATGTCGCCTTTACCAAAGTTTTCGGTGTCTTTAGAGGTTTGTACCGCATGACCATAAGAGATCCAATCAACTACGCTGCCACCAAGGCCAGGTAGTGCGCCAACAACACAGCCAATGGCAGCACAGCGCGTAGCTAGCCATTTATTTTTAACAACATCTTTTACGCCTTCAAACCACCCACGACCCAGCTCAGAAGCTTCTGAAATAGAGCGGTTTTGACGCAGTAAATCGATAATTTCTGGTAATGCAAATATACCTAAACCAACAACCACTAACGGAATACCATCCATAAGGTAACCGTTATCAAATACCATGCGGTATTCACCGGTTGCAGGAGCACCGCCAAGTGAGCCTAAACATAAACCTAAGCCACATGCGCTTAAGCCTTTTACTAGGCTATTACCGGCCAATACACCCACCATGCTTAAACCTAGCAAAGTAAGCATAAATAATTCGGCCGAGCCAAACGCTAAAATAACGGGGCGGGCAATCAGTACAAACAGCGTTAAAATAATGGCGCCAAAAAGGCCGCCAAATAATGACGAAGCAAACGCTGCTGAAAGCGCACGCGCTGCTTGACCCTTTTTAGACAGAGGGAAGCCGTCAAGCACTGTGGCTTGTGAGCCACTGGAGCCTGGAATACCCATTAATACAGAGGTGAAGGTGTCAGAGGTTGGAATAACCGCCACTAGGCCAATAAGCATAGCAAGCGCTGAAATTGGGTCCATACCATATAAAAATGGCAGTAATAACGATAAACCCGCTATGCCGCCTAAACCCGGAAAAATACCAATCAGCAAGCCTAAAAAAACGCCGCCGCATAAATACATTAAGTGTGTGGGGGTAAGAATAGTTTGTAGCGCAATTAAAAATGCATCTAACATACTGCTCTCCTTAGATTAAAAAAGTGGCTCACTAAATGCGAGCCACTGTGTGTACAACAAATCAACATGGGTTTTTAAAAACGCGCGTTGTAGTTTTCGGTTAGGTAATTTCTTACCCATTGTTTGTCAGTTTCAGAAATTGTCAGTGCTGAGCTCAGTGTGTTTACTGCATCTTCGTTTACAAGTTGTGGGTATTGGCCAAGTACTAATTCAGACTCTTCTTTAAAGTTGTCTTGATCAATGACGCGTTGTGCTGCATTGCGCCACTCTGCAATAACGTCATCAGGGGTGCCTTTAGGTAAAAACAGTCCTTTTTGCGCGGCAAAACCGGCTACAAAAAAGGTTTTCCATACGTTGTATTCAACGCCTGTTGGCTTTTTACCGTGAATCATTTCGTATACTTCGCCTACGTGTGGTAAGTCAGGAAACGTTGGGTCGCGTACAATTTTGCCTTCTTTATTAAGTACGCCAAACGACATAAGCGGAATCGCTTTGCCTTCATCAACTAGCGGCTGTACTTTTTTTAAGTAGGCAGAGGTAGTTTGAAAGTCGATATCCACCTCGCCACGTTCAAACGATAAACGCGCACTGCCACGGCCTTTCATACCAAAAATGGCATGAATGTCTAAATCAAGCATGTCGAAGGCTAATAACCCAACCAAGTCCATTGACGCGGCGCGTTGGCTACCAAATTTAAGTTTTTGACCCTGCAATTTGGCAAGCTCTGATGCGTTTTTAATACCCAGCTCTGGGCGCACATATACCACCGCACCAGTCGGTGTTGCCATAATCACGTTCCAACGTTTTACTTCGTATCTAACGCGTGAATCGCCAAGTAAATAAGGGATTTGTGTAGAGGCAGAAGTACTAAATACATTTAAACCATTTGCTTTAGCGCGGCGCTCAAAGCGGTTAGCACCTTTGGTAGAGCCACCACCTGGAATGTTTTTAACCACAACCACAGGTTTACCATTTAAATGCTGAGAAAAACGCGGACCAAAAAAACGTGCCCATGTGTCAGAGCCGCCGCCTTCTTTAAAAGGCACAACCCACTCTACTCGCTCACCATCAAAGCTTACTTCGTCGTTATTGTTTGCATAAGCTGAGCTGATACAAGTGCTTGCTGCTAACACAACAAGCATTGCTTTTAGTCGATTAGGTGCAAAAGTACTTAATTTAATCTTCATAATTTGACCTCTGTTATTCGCTGCAATTATTTAAATAGGTCCTAATAACGTCATTGCATCTATTACGTAGATGAAAGTATTTCGTTAAAAGAAGTTAACAACAGCTAGACTAATAACCGAAACTGTCATCTACCTGTCATCGACGCCAAACTATCCATTAATTTAAAATTATTTATAAGGCATTGTATTTAAATAAAAATAAATTTAGTTTTATTTATTTAAAGCATAAAAAAAGCGATAACAGACAATCTGCTATCGCATTTTCGGTTGGTTTACTAAGGCTTAATACCAATTCTCTTAATTAAGTGAGCTATTTTGCCCATTGGTATAAGTTAAGCTATTTTGCTTTCATCCCATACTTTTGCAGGTATGTGTACTTCACCTTTAAATAACATTCTGGCTGTGCGCATTAAACCCGCCGATTTTATATCTAGCGTGTCGTTTTCAAAGCGCCCCTCAAGTAGCAAATCTATTTTACCACTGGGGTGTTCAACCACTATATTTTGCTGCTCTGAGCTTTGTGGGGTAATTAAGTCGTACGCCACGCTGCCTGGCAACATGCAACTAACACTCACGCAAATTGCCCCAGTAACAGAATGGCTGGTATGGCAATTTTGCGGCACAAAGTAGCGCGAAGTTATCGTACCGCCAAATTGCGGCACCGACAGTAAACCGACTTTAGGAATGACTTTTCCGGTTGCATCGCCAAGGCCCATTTTTAGTGACGCCTGCAGGCGAATGCTTTCTATTTTTTGCAGTAACTCTGTATTTGCATCAAGCTCTTGTTTAGTTTCAGAGCCTTTTACACCCAGTGATGGTGCAGGTATTAGTACCATTGGCATGGCAGCATCTACACAACTTACTTCTACGCCATCAAAGGTATCGCGTACAGAGCCAGTAGGCAGTAATTCACCGGTTTTAGTGCCACACACATCAAAAAACTTAAGTAAAATAGGCGCACCAGAGCCCGGTACGCCATCAATAGTGGCATCGCCTTCGTACTCTACAAAGCCGTTAGGCGTTTGTACCACAACTTCAATCAGGGTATTGGTATTTACATTTTTAACCCGTACCGTTGTTTCACCGTCGTTTGCAGTAACCAATCCGTATTCAATTGCCAGAGGTGCTGCACCAGATAAAATATTGCCACACGAAGGGGTTATATCGACTTCATTTTGCTCAATAGCAACTTGCGCAAATAAGTAATCAATGTCTGCATCGGGGTCGGTTGAGCGTGAGATAATGGCCGCTTTACTGGTTAGTGAGTTTCCTCCACCAACGCCGTTTACTTGCAGTGGATCGCCTGAGCCCATTGCTGCAGTTAAAATTTCTTTGCGTTTATCCCACTCTCTCGGTAAATCGTTGGCTAAAAAATAAGTCCCGCGAGACGTTCCGCCGCGCATAATGACACAAGGTATTTTTTTTTGAATAGTCATAATAATCCAGCTTCTAAATCAATTTAAATGAGCAGTAACGGGTTAGTTATTACTTAAAATAACCACGCACTCTTGCACTTGCTCTTGCTTACTTTGCAAAGATTGAGGGGCAAAATTAGTATTACTTGTTGCACTAGCAGCCGTGGCTGTTTGGTGGCTATTTGCACGAAAGTGAATGGCTCTCGGCGTAGGTTTTAACTGAGGTGTAGCGTGTGTTGAGTTCATCGTTTCGCCCTTTCAATGCAATTAAAAACAAGTAACGTCGTTATCAAAACGTTGCCCTTTTTTTAAGAGTAAGGAGCCAAACTGTCACTAACCTGTCACGAAATAAAAATTGATTAAAAAATAACTTTTAAACATTAAAAAACGCGCAGCATTTTCATGCTGCGCGTTAAAAGCCAATCGAAGGGGGCGTTTAAAACTTAATGGTATAATCTACATATACACGGTGATCTGCTCTATCTCCTTTTACACCATCAACACTGCCGGTTTCATCTGTGGTGTAATCTAAAAATAACCAACGTAGGCTTAAGCCTTTTACAGCGGCTACTTTGTAGCGTGTATCAATGGCCCAGTATTTTTCATCGGCTGTGCCACCTGCTTTACCTAAGCTTGAATTTTCTGCATCGCTGCCGCTGGTGTAATAAAATTTTGTGGTTAAACCCGGTGCCACTGCTTTTAGGTCAACACCTAAGCGAGCCTGCCAAGTTGACTCATTTTGGTTTGTTAAATCGGCACCAATTAATGAGCGCGTGGGAAACGGGTTAGTCCCGTGATCGCCACTAAAGTTATCTTCAATCCAGGCATCGTTCACTTTGGTAAATGCGGCGCCTAGTGTCCAAATATCTTTTTTCCAATTGGCATCTAGGTAATAGGCAAAACCATCGTTTTCACTTTTAGTAACGCCTGAAACCGCACCAAGTGCATCTTCATCATCTAAATCACCACCCTCTGCGCCGGTTACAAATAAATCGCCATCGTCTTGTGAGGTAAATATGCCACTTGAAAGGGTTAACTTACTTTGATCGAGCTTTATAGCGTAACTGCCTTTAAGCCCAAGCTTTGATAAGTAGTCATGAGAATTTAAATACTCTGCGTCTATTTTTAGCGCATCTTTTTTGTAGCTTGCGCCCACACCCCAAATAACACTAATTGCGCCGTTATCTGACTGATCGGTAGAAAAATCTTCCCACTTGTCGTCGTGGCGGCGGCTCCATTTATCGTAGGCGTAACCATATACTTTGGTATTGCCAAACTTGTAGTCACCAAATACGCCTCTAAAAGTATTGGGAATTGCGCGACTACCTGAGCTTTTTAACAACATGCTTTTGGTTTTTTGCCCGCCTATTTTTACATGGCCATTGTCGCCAAGTTTAACGTCGATAAAATATTGACCAAATTTAGAAAAACTATCGTCAACGCCACCTTTTTCATCCCCTGCGGGTAAAATATTATTTTGTGCGCTGCCGGTTGAGTTGTAATTAAGTACGGTATAAGTAGAGACACCCATGCTAATTAAGTCATTAAAATAGCCCGATTGATAATTGAGCTCTATGCCTTGTGCAAATGTTGAGTCGTCGCTGGCGTCGTTATCGTAATCGCGGTCAAAGTAAATTGACCTTAGCTTAATATTAAATTCGTCTTGCTCTGTAAGCCCATTAAAAGAAGCGTACGAAGGAATAGAAACACAAGTTAATACTGCGCCTGTTACTGCAAATATTTTAGAGAACCGTTGAGCCATAGTTGTCTCCGCTACCTTGTTTAATTAAATTTATAGTTGTGTGTAGTGTGTATCAGTTTATTCATGTTGCAATTTACACGGCAAACCTGTCACAAACCTGTCACAAGATAATTACATTTTAGGCAATTGTATTTTTTGGCTATTAAATTAAAACTATAGCTTATCTTGCTATAAACGAAGGCATTTGCGTATTGTAAACGTTGCAGTAATTGTTTAGTGTCTTGCACAACTTAAAATTATATTTTTTAATTGCGACTTTGCGGGTGTGCTTAATGAGAATTTTAGCAGTTGAAGACGACGAAGTGTTAGGAGAAGCAATTTGCCAACGCTTCACCAAAATGGGCCAAGGTATAGACCTTGTAACCAGTGGTGATGTGGCTAATTCGCTGTTAAAACGCCATGAGTACGACCTTATTTTACTTGATTTAAACTTGCCCAATTTAAACGGTGAGCAAATATTAAAAAAGCTCAGGGCTCGCTCATCAAATACGCCTGTATTAATTTTAACGGCACGCGCTCAAGTAGAGCACCGTATAGAATTACTCGACTTAGGCGCCGACGATTACCTCACTAAACCCTTTGATTTTGGCGAATTAGAAGCCCGTTGCCGCGCCCTACTTAGGCGTAACCAAGGCCTAGGTAAAGACATTATAAGTTATGGCAACCTCGATTTTGACCGAAAATCATGCACGGTCACTATTGCTAAAGAACTTATTGACTTAAAACAACGAGAGTTTAGGTTGCTAGAAATATTTTTAACGCATCAAGGCAAAGTGCTTAATAAAGATGAGTTACTCGATCACTTATATTCGTTTGATGATTCACCTAGCCCCAACGCCATAGAAACCTACGTAGCAAGGCTTCGTAAAAAGCTTGTAAATAGCAGTGTTGATATAAAAACACTGCGTGGTTTAGGCTACCTTTTAGCAGAGCCGAATGAGTAGCAAAACCCTCCCCTCAATTCGCCGACAGCTGCTTACAATAACCATTGCTTTAATGGTTATAATTACACTTATAACCTATTTTATGGCTAATAATTACAGTAAAAACGCCGCCCAAATTTCATACGATAGGCTACTTGCCAGTGCTGCTTTACAAATTTTTGAAAATACCCACATTGATTACCACGAAATTATTGTTGATTTACCCAGCGCTACATTCGAAACTCTCTCGATGGCCTCAAATGACAGATTGGTGTATCAAATAACACAAAATCAAGGGGAGCACTTAACCGGCTACAATGGCTTATATCAACACATTTTGCAAAAAGCCGACACTCAGTGGCAACGTGCAGAATATGACCCGCGAGATAACCTGCTGATACAATTTTGGGAAGGTGATTACAAAGGCGAAAACTACCGCTTTATTCTACTCTCAGATAAGCTTTATGAAGTGGGCGAATCGTTTGATGTAAATATTTTAATAGGCCAAACCACCCAAGCTCGCGATCAGCTCGCCTATGAAATGAATTTAAATGTAATACAAATGGTTATTTTAACGTTTGTAATAGCTATTGTGCTTATATTACTGGGAGTAAATCAAATTTTGCGCCCTATTTACAGCATAAATAAAAAAATACGTCGGCGCTCCCCCACTGATCTACGCCCTATTGATATGTCGGTTCCTAAAGAAATGGCCGATTTAATTTCAACCATTAACCATTTTATATCGCAATTAGAAGTCTCGCTTAATCATTTAAAGCGCTTTACCGGCGAAGTCGCCCATCAAATAAGAACGCCCCTAGCAGGCCTTAAAAGCCAGGCGCAAAATGCCATTGAAGAAAGCGATGAAAAAATAAGAACAGAGCAGTTAAATCGTGTTTTATATTCAACAGATTTACTCGACAGCACCGTTACGCAACTGTTAAACCAAGCCACTCTTGCGCACCGCTTTCATAGCCAGCCTTTAATAACGCTTTCGTTGCCGGAGCTGGTAAAGTCTGTGTGTAGAGATGTAGCGGTATCGGCGATTCAACGCGGCGTGATCATCACATATCAAGGTGATGATAATTTAATGATCAATGGTGATTCGTTTGCACTTAGCCAAATGCTACGCAACATTTTAGAAAACGCGATTAAATTTAGCCCGCAAAACAAAGAAGTTAATGTGTCTACCGAGCTTCACAGTACAGACAGTGGTTACATAGCCCGATTATGCGTGGCTGATCAAGGCGTAGGTGTACCCGATGCGCAAAAACAACATGTGTTTGAGCGGTTTTACAAAAGTAAAGGCGACCCACGTGCCGGCAGTGGCCTAGGCTTAAGCATTGCAAAGGAGGTAGCAGAGCATCATAACGCTGCTATTAAGCTGCTTGATAACACCCCGTCGGGGCTTATTTTTGAAATAAACTTTCCGTTAATGCTGACCGAGGACGAACATTGAAACTTTTATCGCTGATTTATATTGCCGTTGTTTTTACGTGCTTTGTAGGCTCGCCATTCGTTGCAGCAAAAACCCCTTTAGTATTTCCGGCACAAAGCGAAAATAAATCCGTGCTTAAAATATATGGCGGCGCTGACAAAATGGAAATTGCCCCTTTTTTATCGGCCTTTCAAAAAAAATACCCTTTTGTACAAATTGACTACTACGAGCTGAGTACTTTCGAAGTGTATAGCGAATTTTTAGCCGACGTTAAAAACCCGCCCGACGTATTATTAAGTTCAGCAATGAACTTGCAAGTAAAGTTAGTTAACGATGGTTATGCACAACCTTACAGCTCTGAGCAAACAAATAAGCTTCCTGCATGGGCTAAATGGCGAAATGAAGTATTTGGCTTTACCTATGAAACAGCGGTAATTGCATTTAATAAAGAATTTTTAGGCGAAGAGGTCGCACCAAGTAGCCGCAACGAATTATTAGAGCTAATTCGTAGGCGCAGTGAGCAAATTAAAGGCCGCATTGGCATTTACGATATTACTCAAGTGGGCATAGGTTATTTGCTGTGGGCTCATGACCGCGAGCAAAGCTCAAGCTATGGCCGAATGCTAGAATCGTTTGGCTATCACAGCACGCGTGTATTTAGACGCAGCGCCGACATACTTAAGGCACTTTCAACGGGTGAACTCACTGTTGGCTATAACATATTAAGCTCTTATGCGCGCACATGGGCGGCGCAGCACCCTAATATTATTGTGGTGCAACCTAAAGACTACACCTCGGTTATTATGCGCAGCGCCATTATTCCTAAACATGCTAAAAATGTAATTGGTGCACAGCTGTTTATTGATTACTTAGTGTCTGTACAAGGACAAACAGACATGGCCAACTTCACTAATTTTGAGCCAATAAATAACGAAGTAAGAATTAAACAAAAACATTTACTTGATATATCAGAAGGTCAGCTTCGCCCCGTCCCCCTTGGCATAGAAATATTAGTGATAGACGATCAGATGAAGCGCCAAATAATCATTCAAGAATGGGAAAACGCGTTATTTGAGTACCAATAAATTCGGGGCTTATAACATGTCACGTATTTAAGGGAGCGACTTTAAGGGCCGACTGAGATTACCCACTAAATACATGCCTATTAGCGTATAACTAAGGTTTGGGCAGCAGGCATTAAAAAACCCAGTTATTGATATTCAATAACTGGGTTCAAGAATAATGGTGGAGGAAGAGGGATTCGAACCCTCGTTAGGGATTAACCTAAACACACTTTCCAGGCGTGCGCCTTCAGCCACTCAGCCATTCCTCCACGGTGTTGCTTAGCAACAGCGCGTTATAGTATGAAATAGGTTACACAGGTGCAAGGTCTTTTTAAATTTGTGCTGTTAAGTGTCTAATAATCAATCAGCAATTTACTTTAGGCATAAAAAAACGGCTAAACCTTAGGGTTTAACCGTTTTTTATGCATTAGGCTAATTACTTAGCCATGCTAGCTGTAAAGTCTAACATGCGATTAAGTGACTTGAGCGCGCCTTCGCGTAAGTCCATATCTACAAACACTTCTTTACCGCGAGGGTCTATCAGGGCTTCTTCAATCGCTTTTAAGCCATTCATTGCCATCCACGGGCAATGTGCACAACTTTTACATGACGCGCCTTCACCCGCTGTGGGGGCTGCAAAAAACTCTTTTTCTGGGCATAGCTGCTGCATTTTGTAAAAAATACCGCGGTCTGTCGCTACAATAAACTTATCGTTATCCATTGTTTGCGCAGCTTTTATTAGTTGACTGGTTGAGCCAACCGCATCTGCTAGTGCCACTATTTCTGCAGGTGACTCTGGATGCACCAATACACCCGCGTCTGGGTGCAGGGCTTTCATATCTTTAAGCGCTTTTGTTTTAAATTCATCGTGTACGATACATGCGCCGTTCCACATGATCATATCGGCGCCAGTATTTTTTTGAATGTAGCTACCAAGGTGTTTATCTGGGCCCCAAATAATTTTTTCACCTTGCTCATCTAGGTGCTCTACAATTTCAAGCGCGCACGATGAGGTTACAATCCAATCTGCACGGGCTTTAACCGCTGTAGAGGTATTTGCATACACTACAACTTTACGATCAGGGTGCTGATCGCAAAACGCTGAAAACTCGTCAATAGGGCAACCAATATCTAACGAACAAGTTGCTTCTAGCGTTGGCATAACAACTGTTTTGTTTGGCGTTAGAATTTTAGCGGTTTCACCCATAAAACGTACGCCTGCAACGATGATCATGTCTGCATCGTGGCGAGCACCAAAACGTGCCATTTCTAATGAGTCGGCAACACAGCCCCCTGTTTCTTCGGCAAGTGCCTGAATTTCAGGATCTGTGTAGTAATGGGCTACCAGCACTGCATTTTTATCTTGCAGTAGTTGTTTAATACGTGCTTTATATTCGCCTTGCTCGTCTTTAGTCAACGGCGCTGGCTTAGGAGGAAAGATATAACCTTCAGGCATAATAGTTTGAGCTAGACTCATGTTCTCGACCACTTCATCTACAGTGCATTAATTACGGCAAATTATACGAGAATACACGGGCAAATAACAGCTATCTGGGCATGCTGTTTATAAATAAAAATAAGAAACTGATTTAAATAAAATAAGAGAAGAGTTGAGATTTTTTAGAAGTGGTGGGTCATGATGGACTTGAACCATCGACCAATGGATTAAAAGTCCACTGCTCTACCAACTGAGCTAATGACCCG
>NZ_JALNTN010000005.1:0-46870 GCF_023161905.1 Pseudoalteromonas sp. 2CM41L | reverse complement strand
GGGTCATGATGGACTTGAACCATCGACCAATGGATTAAAAGTCCACTGCTCTACCAACTGAGCTAATGACCCGCTCTGTGTGCTACTTTGTAAGATAGCTGCGTAAATCCGCCGATTGAACCAATCTTTACCTAAATAAAGAATGGTGGGTCATGATGGACTTGAACCATCGACCAATGGATTAAAAGTCCACTGCTCTACCAACTGAGCTAATGACCCGCTCTTTTTGCCGCATTTTGAGTGGGGTAACCATTCGTTTGCTGCGGGCGCTTATAATACTTATTTATAAAATGAGTGCAACCGAAAATGTCTCTTTTTTTCAGTTTTTATGCCTAGGTGAGCAAAATTAAAGCGTTTGTGCTCAAACTACATGCAAATACAAGATTCGCCGAGTATTTCTATGTAGTTTGAGCTTTAAATACACCGCTTAAATGCGTCCTAATTAGCTAGACGCTCGGTTGCAAGTTTTGCAGCAGTTGTACTTGGATATTGGTTAATTAGATCACCCAATATTTTTTGTGCCTCTTGATTCAGGCCTTGCTCTTGTAAAAGCGTGCCTAACTTTAACATGGCATCTGGTCGTTTATTTGAGTTTGGAAACTCATTAACCACAACTTTAAAATGCTCACTTGCTTTTACACCATCATTTTTAATAGTCAGCAACTGCCCAAGCCAATAATGTGCATTAGAGGCATACACAGAATTAGGATAGGTTGTTAAAAATGTTTGAAACTCAGGAATAGCTTGGTCGTAGCGTTTATCTTTCATTATTAGCGCTACTGCACGCTCATACGCTTCGTTTTCAGATAAGTCACTGCTATAGGTTTGTGCGTCACTCGATTGCGTGTAATCGGTTGCAGGCGCAGCAGCGGGTTGTGTATACGCTTGGCTAACGCGGTTTTCTATTTCTTGATAAAGCTCACGCTGGCGCTGAAGTACTTTTTCAAGTTTATAACTTTGCTCTTCAGTAACACCGCGAATTTGGCTTACTTCATCTTGAAGTAGATTAAGTTGTTGCTGTAATTCAACTTGTAATAAGTTTCGCGACTGCATCATGTTTTCTAGTGACGCTAAACGCTTCTCTATGCTCGACTGTGAACTTGCAGCTTCTGAAACAGGAGCGGGAGCAGCCAAAACTTGGGTGCTCCCGCTCAATATCATGGCTGCCAAAATAATTTTCGGCTTCATAATATCTCTTATCTTAGTAAACTAGTACCGCACGGCGGTTTTTAGCGAAAGCTGACTCAGTGCGAGATTTAACCATTGGTTTCTCTTCACCGTAGCTAACTACTGACATTTGGCTAGCAGAAACACCTAAGCTTTGTAGGTATTTTTCTACAGCTTGGCCACGGTGCTCACCTAGTGCAATGTTGTACTCAGGCGTACCGCGCTCATCAGCGTGACCTTCAATTAATACTTTTACTGAAGGGTTCTGAACTAAAAACTCAGCATGTGCACGAAGTAATTCTGCGTACTTGTTCTCAACAGTTGCTTTGTCGAAGTCAAAGTAAATAATTTGTTCTTGACGAAGCGCTTCATACTTTTGACGAAGTTGCTCTTCTGCTTGTTGTTCAGGTGAAATTGTTGCTACTTCAACTGTATCCGTGTTTGTTGATTGCTCAACTGCACTTTGATTTGATTGGTTAGCTGCGCCTTCATCAATATCTGAAGATGAGCTACAAGCGGCTAATGTCATTACTGGCACAGCGATTAGCAGGCCTTTAAGTACTTTGTTAAGTTGCATTGAGTAGATTCCTATTTTTGAGTAAACCAGCAAATATTACTGTAAATATGGCGACCAAGCTGGTGCCTTTACTTGTCCGTCTAGCACGGGTAAACGTGCTTTAAAGCGACCGTCCATCGATACCAGCGCGAGTACCTGTTTATTATTATGAAGCGTGCTATAAATGATCATCGAACCGTTTGGCGCTATGCTCGGTGATTCATCAAGGCGAGTTCGCGTTAATACTTGAAACGCGCCTGTAGCCAGCTCTTTCTTAGCAAGATGGTACTGCCCGTTGGTACGGTTAACCATCACTAATTCTTTACTGTCTGGCGTTATAGAACCCGCTAGGTTCATATCGCCGTCGAAGGTCAATCGTTGTGACCTACCAGTTCTTAAATTTAACTTATAAATCTGGGCATTACCACCCCTTTCAGATGTAAACACAATATCCTGGCCATTTGGATACCAAGATGGTTCAGTATCTATACTACGGTGGCGTGTAAGGCGTGTTTCTTTACGGGTTGCTAAATCTAAAACGTAAACTTCGGTTGCACCTGTTTTATCTTTAGAAAGCACCAATAACATTTTTTTGCCATCTGGTGAAAACTGCGGTGCACCGTTAATACCACGGTAACTAGTGATCAGCTCACGCTTACCTGAGTATAGGTCTTGGATGTAAATTTGGCTTTGGCGGTTTTCAAACGTTACATACGCAAGCTTAGTACCGTCTGGTGACCAAGCTGGCGACATTAACGGCTCTTTTGAGCGCAATAATACTTGCTCGTTAAAGCCATCGTAATCAGCAACCACTAATTGGTATGGCTTAGCTTGGTCTTCACGTACGATTACATAAGCAATTTTAGTTAAAAACGCGCCTTTTTCACCGGTTAGCTTTTCATATACTACATCGCTTATGCGGTGTGAATAACGGCGAAAGCCACTTTCACCAATTACGCTTTCGCGCGCTTCTAAAATATGATCTTGGCTTTTTACTAGTTTACCGCTGCTCATCATTTGAGTTTGGCCACCGGTAATTTGCCCACGAATAACATCAACTAATTCGTAGCGTACTAAGTAACGCCCATCAGTTTGTTGCTCTACCTCGCCTACTACAACCGCTTCTACACCTTGGTTTACCCATGCTGCGTAGTCAATGTCGCCGTCTTTATTAGGAAGCTGTGGCATTTGTGCTACATCTACCGGTTTAAATTTACCACTGCGCATTAAATCGGCAGCAATTACATCGCTCAATTTTTGTGGAATTGGGCCAACACCGTTGTATTTAAAAGGCACTATGGCAATAGGACGTGCGCCGTCTACACCTTCAGTTATTACAATTTCAAGTGCCGCATTTGCCACACCCTGAAATCCTAATAATATAACTACAAAGGCTATTTTAATTTTGCTGAACATATCATTCCTTTAAAATTCTGGCTTGATTGTTAAATTAATATTCTTAAGTTGCTCGAATACGTCTTTGTCTTTAGATACAGGTAATGTATCGGCCATGCGCACAGCTCTAAGGGCAGCTTCACACACAAGCTTATCACCCCCTAACGATTTAACTTGCGTTACTAAACCATTAAACCCAAGACGAATATTTACTCGACACTGTTGGTTTTTCATTTTTTCATCAATCAGTAAGTTTTGCTGAATGCGCGCCATAATTAAAGCACGGTACTTATCAACTTCGCTTACTACTTGCTGTTGGCGTATTTTACTACGTGCAGCCTGCTCTTTAGCAAGTTGTTCTTGTAACATTTGCTCTTGCAGCGCTTGCTGACGTTTACGCTCAGCTTCTTTTGCACGTTCTTTAGCTTCTGCTTCACGCTTTTTACGCTCTGCTTCGGCTTTTTTCAGTGCCTCTTCTTCTGCTTTGCGTTTATCTGCAGCAGCTTTAGCGGCGTTTTCAGCCTCTTGCTTTTGCTTTTCAGCTTGTTTTGCTTTAGCACGCTCTTTTTGTTCAATTTCGCGCGCTTTTTTAGCTTCAGCCTCAGCTTGTGCTTTTTCTTTCTCTTTTGCTTTGCGCTGTTGCTCTAACTTTTTAATATTACGCGCTTCGGCTTCACGCTGTTTACGCGCATTGGCGGCTCTGCGTTCTAAGTCGCGAATGCGTTTATCTTCAGCGCGTTTTTTAGCATCTTCTTTTTTTTGTAGCTCAGCAATTTTTTGCTCAACTTGTTTTTGATCAACAGTGACCGCCGAAACCGCATTATCAGGCTCAGGAATAGCCGAATTAAGAGTCACTTCCATTACTTTAGGTGCCGGTGGGTGTATATTTGCAGTTGCCCACAAAAAGCCCCCTAAACCTAAATGTAAAAGTACTGACTTGATTATAGAACTATTCATGTTACTACTGTGTCCCCTCAAAGGATTCTGTCATTAAACCCACAGATGGTACGCCAGCATTCTTTAAAAAGTCCATTAATAACAACACTTCTTGGTAAGAAACCTTACCAGAGCCTTTAATCATTACTGGTACATCAGGGTTTTTCATTAGCTGAAGCTTAATAACCGCGGCCACATTAAGTGCTTCCATTGGCTCTTCTGGATCAGTGCCTATGCTTACATAGTACTTACCTGCCGAGTCAATTGAGGCAATAATGGGTGGCGTGTCTTTAGTATCAACTAAATCCGACTCTTCCATTTTTGGTAAATCAACTTTTACACCGTGAGTAATAAGCGGTGCTGTTGCCATAAATATAATTAGCAATACCAACATTACATCAATGTAAGGTACTACATTAATTTCTGCGACCGGACGGCGCTTCTTACGCTGATACATTCGCTTTAGCCTCTATTTGGGTAGCTGCTTGACGGTGTAAAATATTGGCAAATTCTTCCATAAAGTTGATGTAGTGTGATTCTAGTTTTTCAACTTTATTAGCAAAGCGGTTATACGCAATAACAGCCGGAATAGCCGCAAATAAGCCCATTGCCGTTGCAATAAGTGCCTCAGCAATACCTGGCGCTACCATTTGTAATGTTGCTTGCTTCACTTCACCAAGTGCTATGAAGGCATTCATAATACCCCACACCGTACCGAATAAGCCGATATACGGACTAATCGAACCCACTGTCGCTAAAAACGATAAGCTCGATTCTAGTTTTTCAATTTCACGTGACAGTGCCACACGCATTGAGCGATGCGTACCTTCCATTACAATGCCAGCACTTTGAAAGGTGTTCTTTTTATGGCGTGCAAATTCTTTAAAGCCAGATGTAAATAACGCTTCAATACCATGAGATTGACCGCTACGTGATGAGATTTCGTTGTATAGTTTGCTTAAGTCGATACCTGACCAAAATTTTTGTTCGAATTTTTTTGCATCAGACAAGGCGTCGCTAATTGCTTTTTTGCGCTGAAAAATAATTGCCCATGACATAACAGACATTGCTACTAGCGCTAGCATTACTAACTGCACAAGCAAACTGGCTTCTAGAATTAGATCTAAAAAATTAAGCCCTGATCCCACGTTAAACTCCTAAATAATTTCAAAAAACGTCAATTTGGTTATTTTGTGTAAATAAGACCATTGTAACGGCCATAAGTTGCATCTAGTGTATCGAGTCAAGGGTTTACTGACAACGATATTGCTATGAATTGGCAACAAAAAACGTTAAACATACGCTTAATCGCTTGTTTGTTTCTAAAACGCGACTACCGCGTTTAGTAAAACACAACTTAATACTACGAAAGTGCGTAAATATACGCAGTAAACTTAATAAAACGCACCGTTTATTCATAAAAAGTGCATAAGCACGCAAAAGTAATTCACGCCACTTTGCATGTACTAATATAACTAATACTGTAACAATACAGCTCAGACCAGTTATTTATTAATTTTCAGCTACTTATAAAGTTAACGAATAATTAACGTACAAGATTCGAACAATAATAAAATTCATAAGATTAGTTTTTCTTATCTGAAATTTTAAATTTTCTAGTTTGAACAAAAAATGCTTATTCCGTATTATTCTCCCATACCGAGCTTACGCACTGAATGAAACATTTTTCATTAAGCCAAGTTCTTAGTAATAGGATTTTTAATCGTATTACATTGTTTTACTCTTTTTGGATAAAACCTGATTAAGTAAAACGTAGTTCCCTGGATTACTTCCTTCAACTTGTTGTTTGCCCGCATTATATGCGGGCTTTTTTTTGCCTAAATTTTACCGCCAACTTGGCATATAACCGGTATAAATTACACAATCTGTTTAATTGCCAACGGTGTATTTACTATCTTTTTTTACCAATTCGTATTATTAAATTATCTACTTTCAGTAGAAAGCATGTTTATAACAAGGTAAAACTTATTAGCACAATTAGCGCCACGTCTAATCTCTTATGTTGCTACTGCTTTAAAGCTAACTGGTTTTAATGGTACGCAGCATAGCCACGCCAGTCTTAACGTTAAGTGAATTACAAAACGATTTTAATTTATTGGTTACATTTGCAACAAAGTGGCTGAAAGCTGAGTAAGTTTTAAAAAATTATACTAATTTTCTTAATTAAGTGAGCTATGTTAAGGCTGGAAAAACGTGTTGATAGCTAGGCAAAAAATTTGCTATTTCGTTGTTCTTGGCAATTGCTCCTGCACTGCTATACCTTCTGCATTCAGTCGTAAATGAGAGTTTTTATCGCAGGTAGCGATACGTTTGCCTCGCAAAATGATTAAGTGTTATTGCAAATTGGTATTACATTTAACAGAGGAAGTAGCCCGCTACATTTTCTGTAACAGGCTAAAGAGGGGTTAATCTTGTTTGGGGAGTAAACCAAAGTGATGATACGCATTGTCTGACACAATTCGCCCGCGTGGTGTGCGCTGTATAAAACCTTGTTGAATTAAAAACGGCTCTATTACATCTTCAATGGTTTCTTTTTCTTCGCCTATGGCGGCGGCTAAATTATCAAGCCCTACAGGCCCACCCATAAATTTTTCGATAATGGCAAGTAAGTATTTACGGTCCATGTAATCAAACCCGCTTTTATCTACGTCAATCATATCAAGGGCAAGCTCGGCAACTGAGGCATTTACTGTACCATCTGATTTTACTTGCGTGTAATCGCGCACACGACGTAATAAGCGGTTTGCTATACGCGGTGTGCCTCGTGAGCGTTTTGCAATTTCGGTAGCGCCATCGTCGCACATTTGTAAATCTAGGTAATGTGCAGAGCGCCCCACTATATGCGATAGGTCAGCTACCGAGTAAAACTCTAAGCGCTGCACTATGCCAAAACGGTCTCTTAGTGGTGAGGTAAGTGAGCCTGCGCGTGTTGTCGCGCCAATAAGCGTAAACGGCGGTAAGTCTAATTTAATAGAGCGTGCAGCGGGGCCTTCACCAATCATAATATCGAGTTGGTAATCTTCCATTGCGGGGTAAAGTATTTCTTCAACTTGTGGGCTGAGTCTGTGTATTTCATCAATAAACAGCACGTCGCCTTCTTCAAGGTTGGTAAGCAATGCAGCAAGATCGCCGGCTTTTTCAAGTACTGGACCCGAAGTGGTTTTAATACTTACATTAAGCTCATTGGCAACAATATTAGCAAGCGTGGTTTTACCTAAGCCCGGCGGGCCAAATATTAATAGATGATCGAGCGCTTCACCGCGGCTGCGCGCTGCCTCTATAAATATTTCCATTTGCTGCTTAACATGCGGCTGACCTTTGTAGTCGGCTAAAAGCTTGGGCCTTATTGCGCGGTCTATGGTGTCTTCGTTGGTTTTTTCGCTCGCGTCAATTAAACGATCAGCTTCAATCATGGGTTACTCACAACATTGATTTTAAAGATTCTTTAATAAGAACCTCAGTAGACATATCGGGTTTACTTACCGATTTTACTGCTTTTTGCGCCTGTGGCAATTTATAACCAAGCGCGACAAGTGCCGATACTGCATCGTCTGCGGCATTATTGGCAATTGTTGCATCGCTAGGAGGCTCTATAACGGCATTATCGCTATATGGCGTAAATAAGTCGTTACCCCAATCTTTTAAGCGGTCTTTCATTTCAAGCACTAAACGCTCAGCGGTTTTTTTACCCACACCCGGTAATTTAACCAATGTTGTGGCATCTTCGTTGTTTACGCAACTAACAAATTGTTGCGCCGACATGCCCGACAAAATAGCTAGGCCTAGTTTAGGACCCACACCATTTGCTTTTAATAGTTCTCTAAAAAGCGCGCGCTCGGTTTTATTATTAAAGCCAAATAATAGTTGTGCGTCTTCGCGTACTACAAAGTGTGTGTACACTATGGCGTTTTCGCCAATATTGGGTAAGTCGTAAAAACAGGTCATGGGCATTTGTACTTCGTAGCCTACGCCGCTTACTTCTAATAAAATTTCAGGCGGTTGCTTTTCAACTAAAGTGCCATTTAAACGGCCAATCATATTTATTTCCTTAAACGTCCTCTAACGGTTTTGCTTGCGCTACCCGCTAGTTTTATTAAATTTTGTTCTGAGTGCGCATGGCAAATTGCAATGGCAAGCGCATCGGCCGCATCGGCTTGCGGTGTGCCAGGTAATTTTAAAATATTTTTTACCATGTGTTGCACTTGCGACTTATCGGCACCGCCATTACCTACCACGGCTTGTTTAATTTGCCGTGCTGAGTATTCAAATACGGGTAAGTCGGCCATAGAGGCTCCCACTATAGCGGCTCCTCGGGCTTGGCCAAGTTTTAGCGCGGCATCCGGGTTATGCGCCATGAATACTTTTTCTATGGCAAAGGTTTCGGGGGAGAACTGCTCTATTATTTGCGTGATCCCTTGGTAGATCATTTTTAATCGTATGGGGAACTCATGCTCGGCTAATTTAATGCACCCGCTTCCTAAATAGGTAAATTTAGCGCCTTGATGCGCAACCACACCATAACCGGTTAAACGCGAACCTGGGTCTATCCCTAAAATAATGGCCAAACAGCACACTCATTATTGTTATTTTTCAATAACGGTAATAATGCCAGAGCACTGTATAAATTACCAGTGGCGAGTAAAAACAAAAACGCCCGCAACTTAGTGCGGGCGTTTAGCGTTAAAAGTATAGCTTAGGTTAAAGCACGTACTAAGCCTTGGGTATTTTGTTTAAGTTTACGGGCAATCATAAAGTAGCCAAGCGCGGCTACAAACACCCCGCCCGACACTGGCCCTATTAGCCAAATTGCCGGGTGCAACTTACCGGCTAAGTCAAACATTTGCTGCTGAACAATCAATAAGGCTATATCACTAAATAATGCGGCTACAAACCCAGCTAAGCCACCTAATAGCAAAAACTCATAAAGCGTCGCATTTTTTATTAACCGCCCTTTGGCGCCTAAAGTTCGCAGTATTACTATTTCTTGCATTCGCTCGCCAAGGCTCGCTTGCACCTGAGATATAAGCACTAATGCACCACACAAAACCACAATAGCAAGCACAAAGCCAATAGCTAACGACACCTGCTCAATGGTTGATTGTATTTGCTTAACAAAGTTATCTACATCGATGGCGGTAATGGTTGGATAAGTGCGCAGTAACTGGCTAAACGCTTTCTTTTGCTCTGGCTCTATACGCACAGATGAAATATACGTTGCCGGAAAATCTTTTAGCACATCGGGGCTTAAAATAATAAAAAAGTTAGGTTTTAGCGTCGCCCAATTTACTTTACGCACACTGGTAATTTTGGCGTCAAATGATTGCGCACCAATTAAAAATGTTAAAGTGTCGCCTATTTCTACGTCTAGGCGCTCCAGCATAGACTCCTCAACCGATGCCTCACCCACTGCGCCTTCGCCAAACCACTGCCCTTGCACAATTTCGTTTTGGGCTGGCACATTATCAAGCCAGGTTAGATTAAGCTCACGGCCTATGCCTGAACGCGCTTCTTCATCTTTTTTCTCGTTATCTTGCAACGACACTTTACGCGCAACAAGCTCGCCATTTACCGCATTTACTCGCCCACGAATGGTCGGATAAAAATCCGAAACTAAAATATCGTTCTCTGCTAGGTAATTATTTACAGGCTCAAGTTCGTTTTGTGTAATATTAACTAAAAATGCATTAGGCGCATCGGCGGGTAATTGAGACTGCCAATCTGAGATCATGTCATTTTTAAGCACAATCAAAAACAATAGCAATTTTATCGCCAATGAAAAGCTAATAAGCTGCACCGCATTTACGTTGGCACGCTTTTGTATAGAAGCAATAGCTAACGACCAACTGTTGCCTGGTTTTAAGCCTAATTTACGACCACCGCCAAATATTAGTTTTGAAATAACAAACAAAACCGCAATCAAAGCAAGCGTAGAGACAAATAAAATAAGCGTTATTTTAATGTTGTTACTAAATAACCACATTAATAAAAACACCGTAAGCGCGCTTAAACCTAAGTGCACACGGCTTACCGCTAGTCTGTCGCCTAAATTACGGCGCAATACTCTAAGCGGTGGAATATCAAATAAATCAAGCAGTGGCTTAATAGAGAACATAACTGCACATATAACGCCTGTGCTAATGGCCACCAGCCAAGGTTTAAATCCGGCGGCAGGTAAGCTCATATCCATGCTTTTTGCTAAATAACCAGTGGCTATTTCTTGCAAACCGTAGCCTATGGCTAAACCCACAATAACCGCTAAAGCACACACCATGAGTAAGTGCATAAAATATATTTTACGGATTAATGCACGGCTTCCGCCAAGGGTTTTCATCATTGCTACGGGGTCGTATTGGCGCTCACAATAACGCTTTGCCGACACAGCAATAGCAACCGTAGCCAAAATAATGCCCAGCAAACCTGCCAGTAATAAAAAGCTTTCGGCACGGTTTAAGCTATTTGATATGGGCGACTGCCTATCTTTTACGCCATACCAACGTTGGTTTTCAGCCATTTGCGGCTTTAACCATTCATAAAACCGGGTTATATCTGATTCATCGCCTGCATAAAGCTGGCGATAATTTACTCGGCTGCCAGGTTGAATAACCTCAGTTTTTGCTACATCGGCAATATTTATAAGCACTCTGCGGCTGCTCGAAAATACATTAAACGGCGCATCTGGCTCTTCAACCACCACTTTTTCTACATTAAATACTGCTGCGCCTAGCTCTACTTGGCTGCCAATATCAATATTTAAGCTGTAAAAAACCGATTCACTTAGCCACACATTGCCAGGCTTTGGGCCGCCCTGCGCTACTTGTGTTTCACCAAGCAATGATGATTTTACTTTTAACTCGCCTTTTAACGGGTATTCGTTAGACGCCGCTTTTACCGAGGTAAATTGCATCTCGTCGTTGGCAAATAACATGGTATCAAAGTAGATCATTTGCGCAGTTTGTAAGTTTTCTTGTTTGGCTTTGCTAATAAACGCCGTGTCTAGCTCATGGGCGCTTGCCAGTACTCTATCTGCGGCGATAAACGCGCTACTTTTTTGCGCTATGCTTTGTGCTATTCGCTCAGTGACCATAGACAGTGTAAGCACCGTTAATACCGCCAGCGCAATGGCGGCACTAATTACCGTTAGTTCGCCGCGGCGAAATTCACGCGCAAATAATTTAAGTGCTAACTTAGCCCACATTCGCTACGTCCTCTTTTGAGTTTTTAACTAAGCAGCCCGCTTCAATTTGTACAATATGCTGGCACTTTTGCGCGAGTGCTTCATCGTGAGTTACTAAAATTAGCGTTGTGCCGTGCTGCTGGTTTAAATCAAATAATAGTGACTCCACCATTTTGCCGTTTTTACTGTCTAAATTTGCAGAGGGCTCATCGGCAAATAAAATTTTAGGTGTGCCAATAAAAGCGCGGGCAATGGCTACACGTTGCTGCTCACCACCAGAGAGTTGCGATGGGTAATGGTCAATACGATGGCTCAGCCCCACTTTTTCTAATAGGGCTAGAGCTTGCTCTTTGGCATCGCTTTCGCCAGCGAGCTCTGCCGGCAACATCACGTTTTCAAGTGCGGTTAAGCTTTGTACCAACATAAAAGATTGAAATACAAAACCTACTTTTTCAGCACGCAATGCCGCGCGTTGCTCTTCATCTAATTTATGTAGCGGCTCGCCATCAAGGGTAATTTCACCACTGCTGGCGGTATCTAGCCCCGCTAATAAACTTAATAACGTGGATTTTCCTGAGCCAGAGGTGCCAACAATAGCAACTGACTCGCCATGCTTGACATTAAAGCTGATGTCGCTGAGGATGGGCAACTCACCTTCGAAGGTAGAAACTACTTTAGACAAACCATTTACTTGAATAATATTTAATTGAGAAAGCGCTGACATATGACTCATTCAATCCTACGTTTTGTATTCGTTTTATTTTTAGTTATCAAACCACTTAGTGCGGCGGCCGACAACACGATTTTAATACTTGGAGACAGTTTAAGTGCAGCCTATGGGCTTAAACAAGAGCAAGGCTGGGTTAAATTGTTACAAGATAAATACGATGCAGAGCAGCGTAATATAGAGCTAATTAATGCCAGTATTAGTGGCGAAACTACCGGTGGAGCTTTACGCAGGCTAGATGCCTTACTAGCGCAATACCAACCAAGCCATGTACTTATTGAGCTTGGTGCTAATGATGGTTTACGTGGTTTTCCGGTAACAAAAATGCAGGCCAACTTAACGGGTTTAATCGAAAAAAGCCAAGCTGAAAATGCCATGGTCGCGTTAATGGAAATTTACATTCCCCCTAATTACGGGCCGCGTTACAGTAAAATGTTCACTGACAGTTTTACACAAGTAAGTGAAAAAACAAATGCTCATTTACTTAACTTTTTTATGCTTAATGTGGCAGATAAGCCAAACTTAATGCAAAGAGATCAATTACATCCAAATAAAGAAGCACAACCGCTGATACGCGATGAAATGTATGACTCGATCAACCAATGGCTAAATAAAGATTAGGGCGTGTTGTTCTTTGGTGGTTTAACATGGGCTGCACGGCATGTGCTTACTAAGGGCGATACGCCCTTAGTTTAAAGTTTTTCAGCTCATTTGCACAATAAACACGCAAACAAACAATCACTTATTGATTTTTAATAAAATATACGTACTATTGCAAACAACGTCGGTATGTAGCGCAGCTTGGTAGCGCACTGTCATGGGGTGGCAGGGGTCGAGAGTTCGAATCTCTCCATACCGACCATTTATTACCTACATATCAACGACTTGATTGTATTCCTTGAGTTTATTTCACTTTCTTAGATTTATTAAATATTCAAACTAGCCAATAACTAGCCACTATAGAGATTTTTCACTTTCTCCAACCAAGTCTGAAAAGCTTAGCAACTCCCAGTTGTCAGCTTGCCAACTATAAATTATTGTTATTCAATTTTAACTTAACAGGTTTTAACACAAGCCAGCTTCGACTAGGCTTTAAATAACGGAGTCTTGACGCTTAAATCCATCAATTTTATATTAAAGCTCTGACATACTTTTACTACCAATAAGCTTAAACCATCCGTTAAAAGTAGTACTATATTAGTGATTAAAATTATTGTATCTTCACTTTTGGTTACCAACATCAATTAAAAACATTTTATAAAGGACTATTATGAAAAGGGTTGTCGCATTACTAATATTACTTACCTCTCATGCCGCCATATCTCAGCAATTAGATTTAGGGATCAACTTTGTTAATGTTGATTCATTAAATGTAAGAGAGCTTCCTAACTCCAACTCTAAAGTGGTTGGTAAAAAGATATTTCGTCAAGGAGTTGATGTGTTGGAGTATCAAGGTGACTGGGCAAAAATAAATTTTTATAATGAAGGTAAGATGTCTATGAAATGGATATCAACTAGTTATTTAGTAAAGACTCGGCCTGATAATAAGAAAAACAAATATGAGCTAAACGCAATAAAAGAGCAAATACCTCGTAGTAGTAACGAAAAAGCTGGCTATTTTTTATTGTATACTGAAGTAGTGAACGGTAATTTTATTACTCTACATGAGCGCACAAGTTCTACTTCAACTGGTTATACAAAGACAGAGTTCAATTGCAATACAAAACAGTACAGAGTTCTCGGTTACACAGAAAGGCATATTGAAAATATTTACTTTGATGACACACCAACGAATTGGGCTTACAGTAAACAAGGCTCTAGTAAATACGATTTAATTAATTACGTATGTTCAACGAAGCGTTGATAAATACATTTCAATGTCTTTGGGGGAAATAACTTTCCCGTTTCAAAATATTGAGCTTTAGTCAGTGTGATTTAGAACCTCTATTAAGGGCTAACTTCATAGAGCTTAACGCAAGTCTAGCTTTTACTGTCAGTATCAAACATCTAAACCCGTCTACTTTAGATTAAAGCTCTAACATTCCTTCATACTTGTCTAGGCTTAACTGTTCAGCCCTTGATGCGCTAAATAGCTTCATTGTTGGGAGTGCGCCCTTCGTCAGCTTACATATTGCATCAATACGCGCTTTGGCTAAATAATTCTGGTGAGTTCTCAAGCTCTGCCGATAATACATTAACTAAGACCTGCCTTGTTTCAAACGTTAGTCTGTTAGGTGCTCCCGCCTTATGCCACCTGTTTTTTACCTGCTGCCGTGATTGTTACTCTCGTTTGCCTTTCTGTATGCTGGGTTTTGCTGGGTTCTACTAGGATTATTTAGGTTTTGAATGTTAACTTTTGCTAACGTAACAACATCAAGTTTTGACAATACTACCGCTTAGATCCTGCTGTTAAACGTCCTGCTAGTGTGCTTGATACCTTAATCGTGCTAGTCGAATCTATAGGTGCGTTATCGCCTTGCATCTCGTTGTGGGCTTTTATAGCGGCAATGGCTGCCGATGCGTTTAACATTCCCTTTTCTTGATGCTCAGTCATAGCCGTTTCAATGATGGACTGTAACGCCACCAGCTTTTTAGTTTTAGACCATATAAACTCATTATGTGCTTGTTGCTGGTGGGCTTTAATCGCGTTTTGGATAACAGGTTTTGTAAGGTTTTCAGCGCCTATAGCTTGTGCGGTTTTTTCACTATAACCCGCTTTAATGGCTGCTTGTGTCGCATTGCCACCATTGAGCAAGTAAGCCTTAACAAAAGCATCTTGTTTAATTGTTAGCTTACTAGTCATAACTCTGCCTTGCGTAAATGATTTTATTAAAACAATTGTAACAAGTAGCATTTTCAATAATGGGTATTCATTCCTTTTTTAGCAGCCACTAAATAGCCTTACCCTGCCTGTTATCCGAAAATATCTAAAAGCACGTGCCGTTATTAGTAATTCAAGTATTCAGTGGCTAACCGTACCTAGTTGTCAGTTCTTGTTTAGTTCTAATATTCCAGTATGTACATGGTAATAATATAAGCTGTCCGATGATAGGACTATGGCTTAGTATTTCCCTCTTATATAGCTGTCCGATTATCGTATTGTGGTTAACATTAGAAAGCTCCACAGCCCCATACCACAGTCCGATGAACAACAAACCATAATCCGTTAGTAGGTGTAGGCAATTATTCATTAATGGCGCGTCTAAACTCGCTCAAAAAGTCTACCGCTGGTTTTGTCGTCGGTTTAACGTCAAGCTTGCCTTTACACTCATCAATAGGCTGCCATGTAAGTGCGTATAGGCTTGGCAAATTACCGCCTGTATGCCAGTCTTTTCCACCAGCACGAGTTAACTCTATTAGCCCTTCTTTAATCAAAGCTTTAATCGAACGAGTCAAAGTATCTTGGCTTTTAAAGCCATAATTTTTAAATATAGACAGCGTTGCACATAAGTCTCCGTTATTAAATCCGTTATATTGAGCTGCAATATATGATAATACAGTTTTTGCGGCATAATCTAAGCGGCAAAATCTAGCGTTGTATATAACGGCAACTGGTAATATAGACACACCACCATGATTTAACGAATAGTAATTAACATGGTACGGGTTTGTTTTTTTCTTAGCCATATTTGTGCTAATGTTCCTTAGCTGGTGGTGTAAGTTTGCCGACCCACTCACCAGCATTGGTATATGAAATTTAAAACGCTTAGTTAATAGCTAGGCGTTTTATCCATCAATGTTACTGTCATTAGCAGCATCACCGAGCGATTGAAGGCAAGCTTTATTTGCTAATGTCACTTCCCTAAGCGCTTTAAGCTCACGTTTGCGACCGTGCCTAGCTAACGCTAATGATTCCTCTGCCAACTCCTTACGCCTAAGCCGTCTTGCTTCTTTATCCTGTTCAGGAACACCCGATAAATGTAATACGTTAAGCTTATAGCCTATAATAATTTCAGTATCAGGGTCTTTTACTCGGTCAATAAGCCAATAATTAAACCTATCGTTTTCGAGTTGCTGCCGTGGACTTCTCCCATCATTTCCAAAAACCTCAAGTATTTTTGTAACACTCAAATAGCCAACACTGTACTGTTCTTGTAACATCAAATGTAAGAACTGGTTTGACTTATTTGGTTTGCCTCCTCGATTAAATTGATTAGGTATTGCTTCCAATGGTGCTGTTTTAAAAACTTCTGTTAATGGCTTGTGTAAGTTATCCATGATTAAGACTCCTTACTTGTTAGCCAAGCATCTAAGTCTGATTTTCTGTAAATACAGCAACGGCTAGATAATCGTATTTTAGGGGGAAAAGTTGGATCTGTTTCACCTAAGCGCCACAATGTAGCTAGTGAAATATTTAAGTAGTTAGCGCTTTCTTTCAAGCGCATATTGTCTGAATTAAACTGATTTAACATGGTATTTTATCCTGTTGTTTGAAGTAACAGGAACAATTTAATCAGCTATTCATAGTGCTTGCATTTACTTCTAAGTCCACTACGGACTAATGGATCTCCATTACGGACTAGTGGACTTTATGATTGTGGTTTTTCAAAAACTCTCCCCGTCTCTTTATAGTTAGTTATCCAACCATTCAATGTTTCAACTTTTGCTTCTTTTATGTTTCTTTGTACTCCATTCCTAAGCACCCAAATACTTCGTCGCGCATCAATTTTCAGTATTTCTCCAGAAATCACTTGCTTTACTAACTCAGTTATCTCATTTTCAAACTTCTCATACGGGCTTTTTGATACCCATCGATCCTTGTTCGCTTCTTGTATCTTGAGATGAAAGTAAGCTAGATTTTCTTTAATATTTCTATCAATGACGCAAAGGCAGCGCCATGAATCTTCAATATTTGTACTTTTATTTTTTTTTGCTTCCTCTAAGTATTCAGTAACTTTTCTTTTAAAATCCTGAACGCCACTATCCATTTTTTTTATTGGTTTTAATGTCTCTAAAATGTAGATTTCAAATTGATTTACAACATAGTTAAAAGCCTCATCTTTTCCATAGCTGCTTTCACAATTAAACTTAAATTCAAGCGCCTGTTTGTGCAAATCCTCAGCATCAATAAAAGATTTTTTTAGTCCAAAAATAATACTTTCATTCTGTATATCATCTATTTTATCAACTAAATCACTTACTCTGTCATCATCATATACTTGCAATAGTGAAGCCTCTTTAATTAGCTCTAGCATTTGATGCTTTACAAATGGTCGCTTCATTGATGCCAACCCCTCCATGTAAGTTAGCCAATACTTAAAATCGTCTAAATTCTCTATGATTTGCCCTCTGGGTGACTTACTTTTATCCATCTATATAACTCCTTTTATTTGATTGTTATTAATTAAATTGATACTGCCAACGCCTTGCAGTAACGCAAGTGTATTTGCCTCGTCATGCCTTAAATAATTAGCGGCTATCATTGAACCATCTTTATGCCCTACAAGCTTAGCTATAGTTAACACTGGTACACCTCTGGCGCATAACTCCGATATAAAATTATGCCTAAATGAATATAAATCTAGGTCTGTATTAACGCCACCAAGGGCTTTAACTTGTCGCCAGTGTGTTAGGTGTGCTTTGCGCTCTAATGCTCGTCCTGTGCGTTCTGATTCGAATATGAAACCAGCTTTACTACCTTGCTCATTATTCCAAGTATCAAACACTACTTTTAGTTCATCACTAACAGGGAAAACTACTTTCTGGCTACTATTAGCTTTTTTGGTTTTGGATGGGGTAAATATTAAAGTAGTCGAGTTGTTGAATTGATTAAAAGCTAAGTTACTCCACTTTAGCCCGTAAATATCAGCTGGGCGCATTCCTGTTAACCTTGCGATATGGCAAAAAGGTATAAACCAATGCGGATAAACACGTTCCTGTAAATCGACCAAATGCCCTTTCCCATGCGCTCTACTTGCACTGCGCTTTTCTTTTATTTGTTCAGCATATAAATCTAGCCCGCTTTGTATCTGCTGCTTTAGCGTGTCGCTCATAATTACACGTTTTGATTCTAGCTTTATGGTATGTTCTTCTAATGCTTTTTCTTCCACTACAGTAAGCTTTGGTAACGAATAGTTTTTAATAGGATTGTCTTTAAGTGTTGCAGGATTATGTTTATCTTTTTCCTTAGCTGCAAAGTTAAGCATTGCTTTAAATGCGCCATAATCCCTTACGAGCGTACTTCGCATTACTCCGCTTTTTATTCTTTTGTGATACCAGCTTAAAATATCGTCACTAGTCACCATATCCATATCACGATCAAATAGGTGTGAAAAGTTACGGCTAATATTCTGTAGTGTCGATTTACCATCTCTATAATTATCTAATTTATAGGGGGTATAAATAGACTCGTAAAACCTACCAGTATTTAAATAAGCGTTGGCTGCTTTCAACTGCTCAGCATCGGCATGCTCTTTTTTTAATTTTTTCTTATGTCCTAATGGATCAACTCCATCTTTTAACTTTGTCCGCCAATCTAAAGCGATCTCTGCCGCCACTGCTGGTTTAATAGAAGCATCCGCTATTACAGCTGTTCTTCTTTTACCTAATAAGTCTGTATAACGTAAGCGCCAAGCACCACCAGCTTTTAATTTAATGAAGTGAAAACCCTGTATGTGGTCACACCCTAACTGACTGTTAAGCTCAGACTCCTTTAAAAAAGAGTTTAATTTTGCCGCTGTAATGCTTGAAGCATTGTTTTTACTCGCTTTCATATAGATAACCACTTTAAAAAACTAGCCAATAACTAGCCATTATAGTGGTATTTTGAGAAATAAACAGATACTTAGTGAAACAATATTTATCTCTAACTCACTGTTATTAAATATAAAGCATTAAAATCAAACGACTAAAAACTGTCATGGGGTGTCAGGGGTCGCAGGTTCAAATCCTGCCATACCGACCATTTAACCTCCTCTTTATTTCTTTTTCACTGTCATTTTTCTGTATTACCTTGTATACCTAGCATTTAATACTATGTGTTTAAGGATGACTTATGAAAAAACGTATTGTGTTTCCTCTGCTTTTATCTCTTTTTATTTCAAGCTTTGCGTTTGCTCAGGGTAGTTTTCGACTTAAAAACGGAAATCTATTAAGTGTGGGTAAAACTAAATCTGACATTGTAGCTGTAGTGGGCGCACCACTTTATAAAGATGTGCTTAATGAAGCTGTTGATATTGGTAATAGCGACAAATTAGTTAAAACAGAAGAGTTTACTTATAAACTAAAAGGCTCGATTGGTGGGATGTACATTGTATTGATCCGTTTTGAAAATAATATTGTGACCAGTATTAGTTCAAAACAAGTCGCCAGGCTTTAAATATATTAGAGTTAGTTTGAAGCAGTTAAAAGCGCCATACGGCGCTTTTAAAGTTTTTATTAGTGTGTACGCCCTACGCCGTTACGCACCATATCTTTACCGTTTTCAAATACCTCGGCTGTTATGCCACGCGCCAGTAATAACTGTTGTTTGTCGTCAAATACTGCAACAAAATGGCTGCCGTCTTTATTGCTTGTAGCCATACCTACACCCGATACACCTTTTAAGCCTAAGCCGCCGTTTTCTACCATTACTAAAAAGTTCTCTAGCTCTGCTAGGTTGTCGATTATGTCGTGCTCGTTATTCATAAATTGCTCTTTGTAAAATCTGCTTGGTTAATGCCTATTCGTATAACGTAACCACTAAATTAAGCGAATAGGTATAAATTACTTGGGCGCTATTTTATAGCCGATTAAAATAAACATAAACCTTTGTATCGGGTTATTAAGTATATTTAGTACTAGCGCTTAAGGTTAAAAGCGCTCTACATTCAGTGACAAATTACTTAATGCGCAACCATACGGCTGGGTATTAATGCGGTAATAATCCGTATTTTTTGTGGCAGTTAAATTTATTAAAAGGTCATCTTGTTGCCCTACCGCACTTTGCTCTTGGCTTAGGCACATAGCTTGCGTAAGCGAGCGTAGTTTTGAATCGGTTAAAATATTGGCAAAACGCTGCACCGGTAAAGGCGGTATTTTAACAGGCGCTAATGCTTGGCTAATAGTGCGCTCGCTAAGTTCAAACCCGGCATTAGTAATATCTATTACACTGCGAGCAGGCCAGTACGAGTAGTTATAGCTGTTTGCTTTTTGCTGCGTACTTAAATGCGCAACGCCACTTTGCCCTATTACGGTCATTAAATTTCCTTTGTTGGATTTAATAACAACAAGGGCTGTGTTTTCATCAATACCAAAACCGTACTTAATATCACCGTTTTTTTGATTTGCGGTATTTAATGTACTGGCTAGGTTTAGCGTTTGATTTTGCTCACTAAAACGGGTACTCAGTGGCCCATAGGTAAACGTGTTTAACCCGTTAAGTGCATTAGGCTGTGGGGCAAGCTTTGCTTTTAATACCGCTTCGCTTTGGTGCTGTGAGAGATAGACGTTTTCACTTTGTATTTTGCTTCCTGCACCTAGCCCTACAATAACTGGGCGAGTTTTAAGCGCATTCGTCCAAGGATAGGCAGTATTATTTTCATCATACAGTGCTTTTAAAGCATTTTTAGCCTTGCCGTCGCTAAATAAAACACCGGTACTGGTGTTTATTAAATTAACTAACGCCTCAACCCCATTATTACAAAGTGTTTGCTCAGCCTTTATGAGCTCAGGGTATACATTGCTGCGATTATACAGGTTCATTTGTGAGTGACGCAGCGCCGGTAAATCACTACAGGTATTGTTAGTAATTGCTTTAGCAAGTGCAGGTGTAAGCGGCAACCATTGGCTGGTTACACCTTTTGGTAAAAGCGTTTTAAGCGCCTCTACCTGTGCGTATGGGTCGCGCTGGGCTGCGCTAATAATTAATAAGGTAGGTGTTGGGTTAGCAACCTTTAAGCTCCCCGCTATAAATTGCAATATGCCGTTGCTTTGTGGCTCAGCTTTTGGGGTGGTGTTTGCATGAGGTTGTTCGAGCATATCAAACACAAAGTTAAACTCTTGCTTTGTTAGGTTATTGAGTTGCTCGTTGTTTATATCGCGCCATTGCCAAAGCAGCTCACTTTTAGAGACTGCGTTTGCATTTTTGCTACTAAGGGCACGTAAGGTATTTAAAACATTTACTTGGTTATTTGTATTGTTAGTGGGCCAATTTAATTTTATTTGCTCAAGGTTAGCATTGGTTACCTTAAACACGCTTTGTGACTTTGAGTTATTTTGCGTATTGCAACTTTGCGCCGCATTAGCACTGCAACTATTAATTGTACTACCGGCTAAAATAAGGGTTTGCTCTTGCTGCTGGGCAGCCCCTTTAAATGAAAATAAAGTAAATAAAACGAATATAAAGCTCACTCGCTTAGTAAAAAAAGCACAGGTACGCATAACGCTCTCAAAAATGATCTAAATAGGCGTTAAGTTTAACAGCATGTAATGGCAGGCTAAATAGTAAATGTGGGTCTCAATGATTGCGACACATGGCATTAGTGTATAAAGCAAGTTTGACTGCTAGTTACAAAAGCGCGATGTGCGTTTTACGCAGCCAATACTCTTACATTTAACCATTAATCTTACTTATTATGCTTACTCTGTTTTACAAACAAATTAGAGGCTATATCAATAGGGTAATTATCGTTTATTAGCTCGCTAATAAATTCAGAACACGCAGATGGCGGAGCAATTAAATAGCTTTTATGCTTAGCGCGCGTGATCCCTACGTACAATAAACGTCGCTCCTCTGAATGATTAAAGGTATCTGGTGCGGGCAATAATGCCTCAACAAGTAAATTACCAGGGTTATTGCTTGGAAAACCTAACTTGCCCTGCTCAAAACCTATAATAATACAGTAATCAGCCTCGAGCCCTTTTGAGCCATGCAGCGTCCAAAAATGCAGTGAGTTAGCAAAGTTGTTACCTGCTAAGTGCTGCTCTACTTCATTAAGCATAAACCGATAACGGCTCAATACGGCAATACTGGCTGTGTTATTATTTTTATTAATTGTGGCGATAGTTTGCTGCACTTTTAGTGCTACTGACTTTTTACCTTGGTGTAAATCGTCAAGTAACACAACTTGAGGGGTGCTTACTTGCGTATGTGTGGTTATGTGCTTTTTATATTGTTCAGGGTTTTGCATTACAAAGCGCCCCGCTACCTCACTAATACTGTTGTTATATCTAAACGTTTTTTGCAATAACGTGAGTGAGTGACTGCCTATTAAATCGTTAAACTGCGTGGTGAGCGCCAAATTACCGCCTGAGAACCGATAAATAGCCTGCCAATCATCGCCAACCGCAGTAAAGCAAGGTTGTGGACCACTCTTTATTAACGTATTTAAAAACGCCATGCGTGCGCATGAAATATCTTGAAATTCGTCAACTAAAATGTGGCGCCAAGGTACACTTACTTCCCCCAATTTAACCGCCTGAGCTGCGCTTGCAATCATGTCGTCAAAATCAATAGCATCTTGCTCTTTTAATTTTTCGTAGTATGCACGCTGCATTGCCACCAGTAATGTTGCATAACTTTTATGATTTATAATGCCACTTTTAGCTATTCGCGCTGCTATTTGAGCGTTAGATAACTGCTCACCCCGTATTACGCTTAGGCAGTTTAAGTACTTATTTATATTTTGCTTTAACAGCCCTGTTGCAGATAAACGCTCGTACACTGCGTGGTTATCTACGGGGTTAATGTTCACTTTATGTTTTTGTAGTTGTGCTTTTAAACGCTGCTCAAGCTGACCTTCTTGCCAGTTATAATGAAATGTTTGCACCAACGCATGGCCATGTTTTTTATGGTGCGCGCGTACATATTTAATATGCTCGCTATTGTGCAAGTTAGGTGCATGCTGCACTGAATTACCTTGCCTATCTGTCACAAAATGCGCCAAGTAAACCTGGTGCTGTGGCAAGTAAAAATCGGCGGTGTCATCATTTTGGTAAGTGTGTTCAATACCATACATATAAAGCCAGTTGGCAATTAATAAGTGCTGATAACTGCTTACTTTTAGCCCCAATAGGGTGTGATAGGTTTGTGCTTTTATTGCGGTTCTAGTTTCGGTATTGAGGCTATCAGTAGGTTCATACAGTGTCTCAACAAAAGTTTTACAAAAACGTGAGTCTGTTTTTAGGGTATTACTAAGCCACTGTGTAAACCATCTATTAAGCGCCATAGCATCGTTTGTAAAAGGCGATAAGCTACGTGTTTTATTAGCGCTTTGCAGTAACTTAAGCCCCAGCGCATGAAAGGTTAAAATAGTAGGCGGCGTAACGTTTAAATTTGCTTGCTGCGCCCTTAAATTAAAGCGTTGCTTTAATTCGTTTACCGCATTTTTATTATAAGCAAGTATCAATATTTGCTCGGGCTTTACACCACCGTGGGCAATTAAATCCAGTGCCTTTGCAACCATTACTGAGGTTTTGCCAGTGCCTGCGGCCGCTAGCACTAAATTTTTGTCGTTATTGCGTATAACAGCAAGGCGTTGCTCGTGTGTAAGCGGGTTTGATTCAACCACATTATAAAAGTCGGCTCTTGCCGTTAGTGTTTTTTGTTCATAACTTTTACGTAGCTGCTCTGTGGCATGCGCTACTGTTGGTGAGCTACTTAAAATAGTTAAAAACTTAATATTAATGGCCGATAAATGCTGCTGCCATAGTGCAGGTATTGCGCCGTACTGCTGTGCCAGTGAAAACACCGCCGATTTTAATAACGGCACGTTTGAGTCGCGAAGATACTCGTTTGTTGCATAACGTTTTACAAGCGTTTTTGCTGTATTCACTTTTTCTTCTAGGTGATTGGCAAAAACACTGTTTAGCTGCTCACTAAGCGTTTGAGCCTGCTGTTTATTTAAAAAGCTAATTACCGTTTTTGTACTATGATTGAGGGTTATTTTCCCGCTAAACAGGCCTTTTTTAAATTGGGTAAAATTAGTAAAGTCGCTAATTAAATAGGCGCGTGAAGTATTATTTTTAAAATGTATAACGAGTGAACTTTGCTTAATAGTAACGGTGCTAATACGCGTAAAAAAACGTCCTAACCAGCTTGGAGTGGCAATAAACTGCGCCATAAAACCTTGAATAAACTAAAATTAAAAATAAATTTTATCACAGTTTAAACGCCAAGGCGCGCCGCGCCTTAAAAGTGGCAGCCTGGTTAACCAAAGCATGTACAAGCAGGCCTCATAAATAGCCCAAAGGCTGTGTAAATTGGGTGTTTAAACTGCGGTAAACTCCTCCTAAAACAATCAACAGGCCTTAAGTATTTACTCTAAACAGGTGTTTAAATTTGCTTAAACTTTACGTTTGAATATTGAACAAATTGCACTATTGGTTTAATGTGAAGCTTTTATTAAACGAGAAATAATATGGATTTAACTAAGGAAGAGTTAAGTTTTATTTCGTCTGTTGTAGGCAGTAACAAGGACAATACAAACGATAACTCGCAGCTTAGCTTAAAAACGGCTTTGCCAGATACACTAAAAGGTTTGTTGTCTCACGCTAAATTAACCATGCTAGCTGAGGTGGGCCATTATCAGTTGTGGTTTCCGCTTGAGTTTAAGCTCAACGATGACGGCTACTTAAACCCCGTACTGAGTGCGCCTGAGGTAATAGATACCGAAGGTGTAGACAGAAGCTGGCGTTATTCAGACCTGCATTTACAAAGCGAGCGCTTTTATGTGCTTTCGCTCTCAAGCAGTGGCGTGCTATTAAAGCCGCGCGATCATCGCTATAGCCTTACCCACGCGCAACATATTACGTTTAAACTACCCAATAAGAAAAAAGTCACTCTGCTTATAGATTTAGTCCGTAAAACTAATTTAGGCTATGCCGCAAAAATTGTCAGTATCAAAAGTGGTAAAGAGGCATTACGTGAGTATTTATTTGAAAAACATAAACGTGAAAACGCCACCTTGTACGAAAACACGGCAGGTGTAACTGAGCATTTCTAGTTGCAGGCCGTTAATTGCAGCGATAAGCTAACGCCTTTATAAAGCAACAAGTTAAAGGCACACAATGAGCGACACTTTATACCCAATTGGTACCCCTAATAAACCATGGAACGACAGTGACAAAGCAGCATGGTTACAACTTCAACAAAAAAAGCGCGATTATAACCAGCTCGTAGTCAGTAAAATTACCCAGCCTAATGAGTTTTTAGATGTTGAGCAGTACGGCGAATTAAATTATTCGCCACTTAGCTTTGCACTTTATTTATTTAAAAGTAAAAATTGGCAAAGTGATCGCCCTACCGTGTTAATTACTGGGGGTGTGCACGGCTACGAAACAAGTGGCGTTATGGGTGCGCTGGCATTTGCTCAAACCGCTGTTGCACCTTATACAACGCGTTTTAACTTTATTATTGCGCCTTGTATTAGCCCGTGGGGTTTTGAAACCATAAACCGCTGGAACCCAGAAGCTATTGATCCAAATCGCTCTTTTTACGATAACAGCCCTGCCCAAGAATCTGCAGCTATTATGAAATATGTAGTCTCGCTTAACACTGAGTTAGTTGCGCATATTGATCTGCACGAAACCACAGACACAGACAACAGTGAATTTAGACCTGCTTTGGCGGCGCGCGATGGTAAAATTAACACCAACTGGAACATACCAGATGGTTTTTATTTAGTGGCTGATAGCAAAAAACCAGCACCTGATTTTCAAAAAGCCATTTTAAATAGTGTTGAGAAGGTAACGCACATTGCCCCCAGTGACGAAAACAATCAATTAATTGGTGTACCGCAGGAGCAATTTGGCGTTATAAATTACGCCGCACGCGAATTGGGCTTATGCATGGGCTTTACCAATGCCCCTTATGTAACGACAACCGAAGTATACCCAGATAGCCCAACTGCCTCAGATGAGCAGTGTATCCAAGCGCAAGTTGCTGTTATTACCGGCGCGTTAGATTATTTAAAGTCACTTTAGTGGCTTTTAATACCCATGTGCAATAATACTTAATCATTTTGCGGGGTTGAACGTGTCGCTACCTTCGTTACAAAATGCTCATTTACGACTGCATGGATGCAGAAGGCAGAGCAATGCAGGAGCAATTACCTAGAACAACTAAATAGCGAATTTTTTGCCAAGCTATCAACATGTTTTTCTAGCCTCAAGAAAGCTAACTTAATTAAGCAAATTGGTATAAGTTATAAACTAATTTAAATTAGGAACCTACGATGAAGTATAAAAATAAACATGCCGAGGTAACTTTATCCGTTGAGGGCAATATAATTATTGCCCAATTTAGCGGAAATTTAGACCTAGAGCTATTGGCCAACTTTAAAACCGCCCTTTTTGATAAAGTGGCTGAATTTGAAGGTAAGCAATGGGGTTACATAAGCGACTCATCGTGTGTACTTGCAGCTACGCCCGATGCAGAGCAAGAAATGGTCGCCATAAGCACACATATGCAGCATACTAACTGCTTGATAAGTGCATTTGTCCTCACCTCCCCTATTGCTATAAGCCAAATGCAGCGAATAATGCAAAACGCTAAACGCGATGTAGATTTTAACCAATGTTTATTTGATAACCTAGATGCTGCAAAACGTTTTATTTCATCGCAATTAAATAATGGCGTGAGCTAACTTTAGCCCAAGCCATTGCTAGTTTTTATAAAACTGACTTGTTTTAGTAATCGCTATGTCAGGGTTTTCTACAGCGGTAATCACAAAGCTAACTGGGGTCACTTTTGTTGCTATGTCGTAGCCATCGGCGGTGACTGTAACCGGAATTTTTTTCATCACTCCTGGCAATACCAAAATAGAGCTTGGCGCACTAAGTGTGGCCACAGGTAGGCCTTCAATGGCTACGCCGTAGTGCAATGGCTGCTGGGTTTTATTGATAATAGTGAGTGTATATGGGTTTTCTACCAAGCCTTCATAATTTACACGGTATAAAGCGTTTCTGTCGCGCAGTACCGATGCCTCTATTGGCGTACGTTGCAATACCCACGCAATCATAGAAATAAGTAATACTCCTGTTAATACACCATACCCCACTAATTTAAGCCTAAATGGATTGGTTTTTTTACCTTCTAGCTGTTTTTCGCTGGCGTATTTAATTAACCCTTTTTGATAGCCAAATTTATCCATAGTGTCGTCACAGGCATCAATACATAAGCCACAATTTATACACTCGTATTGCAAACCGTTACGAATATCTATGCCCGCGGGGCATACCTCTACACATAAATTACAATCAACGCAGTCGCCTAAATTAAGGGCTTTAGGATCAGCTTTGCGTTTGCGAGGGCCTCGGTTTTCACCGCGCTTTGCATCGTAGCTCACTACCAATGTATCTTTATCAAACATCACCGATTGAAAGCGAGAATACGGACACGCCACGTTACACATTTTTTCGCGTAAAAAGCCGGCATTTCCATAAGTACAAAATGCAAATAAAAACACCCAAAAGCTGGTAATGCCCGACCACTGTAAGGTAAACATTTCAAGGTATAAACTTTTAGCGGGTATAAAATACGCCATAAACGACGTTGCAGTAAGCAGCGATATAACAAGCCACGCAGCATGTTTTGTTATTTTTTTACGCCACTTTAATGCACTCCATGGCGATTTATCTAACTTTATACGCTGATTACGAGTACCTTCTATACGTTGCTCAACCCAGCTAAACATTAACATCCAGATTGTTTGGGGGCAGGTATAACCACACCACACGCGGCCAAGCCAATTCGTGACAAAAAACAAAGCAAACGCGCCTACCATAAATAGCAGCGCTAAAATCATAAAGTCTTGCGGCAGTAAGGTTAAGCCAAAAATAGTAAACTTTTGCGTGGCTACATCAAGCAGTACGGCTTGCTCACCTTTGTATTGAATCCAGGGAATGGCAATAAACATCAGCATAAGTAACCAACCAAGGTTACGGCGTATTTGTTGGTAAAAGCCTTTTTGCTCACGAATATAAATAGGCCCTGGTGTGTTATAGGGCTTGATGATCATATCTTCTTCTTTAATATCAAACTTCATAGTAGCTACTTAATAGTGACGGTATTAATGCTACTTTTGCAACTTTCAGACCAAGCTGAAACTTTATTCAAGCAATTGATATTAAATATATTTATAAATTAGCAATAAAATTCACTCGCGATATTTAACGAACAGCGCGATATATCACGTATTTTTGCTTATTCCTAGTTTGCGCATTTTTGAGCGCAAAGTGCTCTCGGGCAGGCCTAATTTGCAAGCAGCGCCTTTATCGCCAGATATTTGCCACTGTGATAATTCAAGCACCGCAATAATGTGCTGTTTTTGCGCCTCTGCAAGCGTAAGTGATGTATTTACAGCTGTGCTTGCATCGCCATGCAATGGCTGACTCAGTTTAAGGACAGTATGTTTAGTTAAAATAGCTTCGCGCTCTAGTACGTTTTGTAACTCGCGAATATTACCAGGCCAATCATAAGCTTGTAGTTGGCTAATTGCTTTTTTACT
The DNA here is from genome assembly GCF_023161905.1 of Pseudoalteromonas sp. 2CM41L. Lineage (NCBI taxonomy): Bacteria > Pseudomonadati > Pseudomonadota > Gammaproteobacteria > Alteromonadales > Pseudoalteromonadaceae > Pseudoalteromonas > Pseudoalteromonas sp. 2CM41L. The sequence continues at coordinate 18,467 of NZ_JALNTN010000005.1, read as the reverse complement.
CACCCCTTTTATTTGCTTTGCTAAGCGTTTATTTAGTTGAGTAATTAAATTGGTGCATAAATAAGGAATGTCTTCTTTGCGCTCTTTAAGCGCTGGCACTTTAATAGGAAACACATTAAGGCGGTAATATAAATCAATTCGAAAGGTGCCCTTTTGCACCATTTGCCATAAGTCGCGATTGGTTGCTGCCAATACTCTAATATTTACCTTAAGCGTAGTACTACCGCCAACCCGTTCAAACTCTTGCTCTTGTAATACCCGTAGCAATTTACTTTGCGCTTCTAATGGCAGCTCAGCAACTTCGTCTAAAAACAGTGTGCCTTTGTCGGCCAGTTCAAAGCGGCCTTTACGTCGCTCGTTTGCACCGGTAAACGCACCGCGCTCGTGGCCAAATAATTCAGACTCTAACAAGCTTGGCGTAAACGCTGCGCAGTTCACTTTTATAAAAGCTTGATTACTGCGTTTACTTAACCGGTGTAAGTTACGCGCCACCAGCTCTTTGCCAGTCCCATTTTCACCTAAAATTAATACTGTGCTGTCGGTTTCGCTAACGAGTTTAATTTGCGCCAACATAGCTTGAAAAACATGGCTTTGGCCAACTAAACCTGAGTCTTGCCAGTCTTCGTTAAGCTCTGCAATTAGGTAGTTATTTTCATCTTGCAGCTGCTCACTTAAATGCTTAACTTGCTCAAGCGCTTGCTTAAGTTCGTTTTGGGTTTGCTGCTGCGCCGATATATCGCGAAATACCGCGACCGCACCAATTAACTCACCTTGCCTGTAAACGGGGGTTGATGTGTATTCTACTGCAAACGAGGTGCCGTCTTTGCGCCAAAATACTTCGTTTTTAACCTCGCGGCGTTTGCCATCAAACATGGTGCAATATATTTGGCATTCATCGGCTGGATAAGGAGAGCCGTCGGCGTGGCTGTGATGATGATACTGGTGTATTTTTTTGCCCAACAATTCTTGGGCTTGCCAGCCTGTCATACGTTCAGCGGCTGGGTTAACAAACACCGCATTGCCCGATAAATCAAAGCCGTAAATGCCCTCTCCTACTGCATTAAGTAAAAGTTTGGGGTCATTTAAAAATTGTTTTATCATTGCATCATCCTCGCGAAATATCACGATTATTATGCCATAAAGTGACGCGCTAAACAGTTAAATAAAGTGGCCTTTAATATAAGGCTTAAATAAAGCGTTAATATCTATTTTTGCATTTAACTTTGCCGCAATTAAATAAAGCCCAGCGAGCTTACGATGTATAAACAACGCATCAACGGGCGGTGTATGCCATTGCTGCGACTGTGCGCTCAGCTCTAGCCCTGCATTTTTAATATTTGTTGCTAAGGGACTGTTTTTAAAATCAAACTCGCCAGTGGTTCTTAGCGGCTCACACGCCATTAGAAACAAATCAATAACATGACTTTTGTAAGAATCTAGTAGGGTATCTTTAAAATAACCTATTTCTCGTGCTGCGCTTAACACGCCCGCCCTATTGTTTTCAGTGCCTGCAATAAATAGTGACAGGTAAGCCTTGCTCAACTTACTCGAGATCTCTCGGGTTGCCCCAAAGTCAAATAACACAATTTGCTTACTCTGAGTCTGATAATGAAAATTAGCAAAGTTAGGATCGGTTTGAATTAGCTTAAACTCAAACATTTCTTTAAAAAATAAATCTATGAGCCTAGCTGCAATGTTATTTTGCTCACCTTGAGGTAAATTGCTAAGCGCTTCTATAGGCGTTGCTTGCACATACTCCATTGCCAAAATACGTTTAGTGTTGTGAACACCATATACTTTAGGCACTTTAAAATTAACGTGCTGGCTTAGCAACTCACCGTATCTTTTAAGGTAGTGTGCCTCGCGTTCATAATCAGCCTCGGCAAGTAGCTGCGCTTTAGCCTCATTTATGAGTGGCTGTATATCAAGCTCTTTAGGGATTAACCGCGCAATGTTTAATAGTGCAATAACATTGTCTACATCGCTATGTACACTTTGCGCTATACCTGGGTATTGAATTTTTACCGCCAGCTTTTCACCATTTTCTTGATAAGCTAAGTGCACTTGGCCAATAGACGCCGCTGCAAATGGCCTAAGTTCAATATGCGAAAAACGATTAAGCCACTCTTCACCCCATTCACTTTTAAGTACCTTAACTAATTGATTGTGCGGCATTGGGTTTGCATCAGCGCGAAGCAATGCGAGTAATTGAGTAAGTTCAGGACTTAATAGCTCGCCAGCATCCATAGACAGTAATTGCCCTAGTTTCATGGCAGCACCACGAAGGTGTGCTAGCTGAACAGCTAGTTTTTCTATGTTTTTAGGTTGTAAGAGTAAAGCTTTATTATTCCAACCATTACCCGAGAGCGCACTTTTAGTGCCATCTATAAGCATGTTGGTTGCAACACCACCGGCTAAGGAGCCAAGCTTTGCAAATCGAGAGAGTCTTGAGGTAGGTATGCTGCGCGAAGCTGCCATTATAAAAACCTAATTAGCCTGAGAAACAGGCTAATTAATACGTATATTTTACTGGGCTCGATCTAATTAACCAAACGTTTTGGTAATAAAACTATCGCAAGCAGTGTGCTGTACATTAAAGGCGCGGTACTAATTTAATTGCCCCTTCAACCACTTTCATATCAAGGGGTAATTTGCTTAGCAGCATCATTTTAGGGTCGTCCATATTTAACGTATAAACAGGGTTGAGGGCTAAAAAAGCATTAATTACTTCCATAGCTTCATTATCAAGCGCCGCTAAATTACCTTTAAAGCCACCAGCATCCACACTCGAATCTAGTAGTTTAACATTGCGTAAAAACACGGCTTTTTTTTCACTGTCGTAAAACGGGCTACCTTCAATTTGCAGCTTTAAGCGTACTGGGTATTTCAGTGCAAATGCATTTATTTCTGCACTTGAGTCTGCACCAAGTACTACTACATCACGGCTATCTGGACCAATATTTACACTTAAATCGTTTACATCAAACTGCACTGGCAGCCCCATTAAGCTCACCTTTTCGCTTAACTTAGGCAACTGTTTACCTAGCACACTTTCTACTTCTGAGCTGGTAAATGAGTAAACAGACACGCCTTGTGTAGAATTACATGCGCTTAAAAATAGTGTGGTTAAAAACAGTAATAAAATTCTCATGCTAACCTTTATCCTAGTTGTAATTATAAAAAAGCCGCTTAAACAGCGGCTTTTATTATGCAATACCTGTATTTAATACAAGTTAATTACATATTATGCTGTAAAAATAGTTTTAATTTTAGCTAGTGTGTCAGGCTCAACTGAACCCTTACTGAGCGCTAATAGCTGCTTTAAATAATAGTTTAAATCAGCATGCTCACCACGGTGTTTATCATCAAGCATGGCTACTTGCTCTGCCATTCTAAGCGCTGCATTTTGCGAGCTTACATTGGCAAGAATTTCCATTCTTGTAATAAGCTGTTCACTACTAAGCGACGTCGCTAACGGAGCTTGAAATTGGCTCGGCACTACATCGTTGTTTTCAAGTGCAGTGATCAGCGCTTCAAATTGCGCATGCTGCGCTTGGCTTGTAAGTAAAGCTAGCTTTTCGTCAATAGCACTTAATAATGCTGCCACTTTTGACGCAAGCGATTTATATTGTGCGTAGCCTTTTACTTTGGTTTCTAGGTCGTGCAATTGGGCTTTTTGATTAACTTGCTCAAGGGCACTTTCTAGCTCAGCCAGTTCTATTGCAGCTTGTTTATCTGTTTCGTTTTGAGCCAGCTTTTGCTGCTCAAACTCACTGCTACGTTTGCTAAAGGTTTCATCGTTATACTGGCGAAACTTTTGCCACAGCGCATTTTCGGCTTTTAAACCTGCAAAACCTATACTTTGCCATTGCTGTTGTAATTGCTTTAACTCTTGGCATGCTGCAGCTAAATCTTCACTTTGCGAAAGCGCTGAGGCGCGCTCCACTAAGTCATTTTTTTGTGCTGCGTTACCTTTATGGTATGCATTTAATATAGCAAGTACGCTCTGTTGCTGTGTTTTAAAGCTTTCGTTTAATACGCGGTATGTTTTAGGGTCAACTTTACCCACGCTACGCCACGCTTTATTTAAACGGTTGTATTGGCTTTCAAACTGCTTCCAATCAAAGCTTTCAATAGCGGTGTCTTGCTCGCTTAGTGCTTGCATATCGTTTATCAGTACTTCACGCTGGGCTTTTGCCGCTTCGCGCGCCACTTCTTGCTCGGCAAAGTAACTACGACACGGTGCAAACAACAGCTCTATGTTGCTATCAAACTGCTCACCTTGTTGCTTTTCTTGCTCTGTATCTAAACGGCCAAGCTCGTTCCAACGCTTACGAAACGCTTTAACTTGCTCAGCACGCTGTTGTGGGTCGTCACACGGTTGGTCGACTAACCCTGCCACTTCTTCAAGTAAGGCTTCGCGTTTTGGCGCAGCTGCGTATTTTTGCCAATCTTTTGCTTCTGCAAGTTGTGCTTCTAAATCGGCTTTTAAGTTTACTAGTGGCTGCTGAAATTGCGGTGTTAACTTATCAAACAACTCTTCAAAGCCTTTAAATACACCAAAAGCAACATTAAAGCGGCCTTGCTCAATAAGGCGTTTTACATCGCGTGCTTTACGTTTGGCTGTGCTTTGGTTTTTTTCAAGCGGTTTTGTCAGCTCACTCATTTGCGCTAAAAAATGCTTTTTATGCGTATTTAATTGCGATTTAAAGTTTTGCTGCAATGCTCCATCAACCACATTTAAATGGCTACGAGTTTGTTTAAATGCGTTATTAAAACGAGTTAAAACATCATCGTAATCAGCTAGCTGCTGCGCAGGCTCAATTGCTTTAAGCTGTTCAAAAGCAATTTTATACTGTGCAATTGCGCTACTAAGCTCTGGTAGTTTAGCCACCTGATTGAATAGTTTTTCAAGCTTTGTAATAACTTGCTTAGTTTGTGCGTTATCGCCGTGTTGGGCATCGGTTAACGTTTGCTTAGCTTGCGCTACTTTAGCCTCTAACCAATCTTGCTGAATTTGCTCTGGGGTTTCTAAGCCTAATTGCAACGCGTTTTCTATTTCTTCGCTCAATGCCTCAAGTGTTGCCAGGGCTAATAATTGGCGTTGTTGCTCGGCTAAACGCTGCTGTTGTTGCTCGTGCTGAGCTTTTAACGTAGCGATATGCGCATCGAGTTTATCAGTAATGCTGATGTATTTTTTATCTAGCTCTTTAACGTGCTCTTCGCTTAACCATTTAAGTTCAAGTGCTTGCCACTGCGCCATTAATTCGCCGGCTTGTGGGTTTACTATGGCGTAATCGTTTTTATCTCGCAGGGCATTTAGCTTTGCTAAAATAACGCGTGTTGCGCTCTCTACCTGAGCGGGCATTTCAATCGCTAAGCGTTCGTTTTCAATGTGTTGCTCAAGCTGCTGCTTAGCATCGCCTTTAGCGTGCTTTACTAATGGCTTAATAAGTTGATGCGTTATAACGAGCTCTACAAGTTGGCTTTGAAGCTCTTCGCTGCCCTCTTTAAACGCTTTTTCAATTAATTTAGGATTAGCTAAGCGCTTTAAAAGTTTAACGCGTACTTGCAGTTCTTTCTCTGCAAAGGCGAGTTTTTCTAGTGTTTTAACCGGTGCAAAACGGTCTATATACTCACTTTTAATTTGCGTGCTCAGTGCGCTTTCGTTGTTTAACACTGCGTTTGAAATTTGTATTTCGGCTACATCTTTTAGCGCGTGATCTTGTTTATAGGCTTTCCACCACAGTGGTAAGTTATTTACTTTTTGTAATGCTTTGCGGCGTATTTCGGCTGAGTTATCTTCCAGCGCTAATGTGCTTAAAATTGATGCGTCGCGCTCTACATCAAGTTTTTCAATTGCGTCTAGACGAACTTGCTGCTTTGGGTGTTTCCACTTAGGTGTAAAAAGGTGTTTAAAGATCATGTTCACTAAACCTAGCTATTTCGTTTTCTGATTTAAATTCTTTTTGTAGTTGTGCTTTTGTCTTTTGGATCATTTCGCCATTAGCGCCAATGGTAAATTGCTCGTTTGATTGCGCTATTTTAGCTTGGTAAAGCATAACAAGTTGCACCGTTTGTTGCTTTTGCTCATCAGAGAGCGGCGTGCCATCGGGCCATTTACCGGTTGAAGCACCGTACTGTAAACGCTCAAATAATTCTGGGGTTATATTTTGTACAAGGTTGTCAATATTCATGTCATCTTTTCTTTTTTAGAGTCACTAAAATAACGCGGTTTACTAAGTACCAAATACAGCCAACACCAATCGCTACTGTATACGCGTACCATTGCAGGGTTTCTTTTGCGGGTTGTAGAAAGTATAAGCAAAAAAAGCCACCTAAAAATAGTATGAGCGCCAAGAAAGAATGGTTCATAAACATTTGCTGTTTTTTAATTCGCTGTTCGCGCTGAAGCTGTTGTACCTGCTCAGAGTTAAGCGCGCCAATGTTACTATTGCAATGCGGACACTGCTGATGTTTATCTGAAATTGATTTTGCACATTTGGGGCAATGAATAATCGCCATACTACTCTCCATACTACGCATAAAAAAAGCGCCTTGCGGCGCCTTTTATTGTACTTGTTTTATTGCTCGTTGTCTTTTTTGAATTTAACCCAGTAGTCATCTACGGATTGTTTCATTTCTTTGCGCAATAACATAATGCCAAATAAGTTAGGCAAGGTCATAACGACAATTGCAACGGCTGCTAATTTCCATACTAAAGTGGTATCGGCAAACGAAGCCCAAAAGAACGCGGCAACATAAAATACGCGATACGGCATAACTGAGCGATTACCAAGTAAGTAAATCATGGCACGGTCACCGTAGTACGACCACGCAATGGCAGTAGAAAACGCGAATAACAATAAGCCTATCGATACTATGTATTGGCCGCTATCGCCAAAAAAGCCTCGGGTAAACGCTTTGGTTGTCAGCTCTGCTGAGTGCACTAACGATTTACCAATTAAACTAATGCTGTCGTCGGTTGGCATGCCGTTTTTAACTTCAACAATCCCTGTGTACTTATGTTTGTCGGTAATACCAAAACGTATGTCTTCACCAATTGAGCGTGAATGTAATACGGTAAAGCCATTACTTGTTGGCTCGCCATTAACTACATCAATGTTGCCGTTGAATAGCTCTACCTTGCTATCGTTACCGTTTAGGTAATTGTATAGCTCTTGGCGCTGCGCTTCGTTGGTTTCTGAGTAGTCACCTTTAATAATGCTCATTGAGGATCGTTCAAAATGTGTTTCGAATTTTTCATTCCACACACCCGACGATAAAATAACTAAGCCTGTTAATGTACAAATAATAATGGTATCGATAAACGGCTCTAAAATTGACACCATGCCTTCAGACACAGGTTCATCCGCTTTTGCCGATGCGTGGGCAATGGGTGCAGAACCTTGACCGGCCTCATTTGAGAACAAGCCACGGTTTACACCTCTGTTAAATGCATACGCAAAAGAGGCACCTAAAAAGCCACCGGCTGCAGCAGAGCCTGTAAATGCATCAACAAATATTGACGCAAACGAAGGGCCGATGTTTTCAATGTTATAAAAAATAACACCTAACGCACCTATGATATAAATCACGGCCATAATGGGCACAACACGGGATGTAATAGCAGCAATACGACGAATACCACCTAAAATAACCAACGCAAGTAAAATAGATAACACAGCACCGGTTGCCATAGGTGCAAAACCAAATGTGGCTTCCATACCCTGCGCTATGTTGTTAATTTGTGGCAAACTGCCCGTACCAAAAGAGCTAATTACAGTGGCAACAGCAAATAAAATAGCAAGCCACTTCATGTTTAGGCGTTTATCCATGTAATACATAGGGCCACCCGCCATGGTGCCATCTTGGGTTTTTTCGCGGTATTTATGCGAAAGCGTAACTTCTACAAATTTGGTGGTCATACCAAAAAATGCCGTCATCCACATCCAAAATAATGCCGCGGGGCCACCAATAGAAATAGCCAAGGCTACCCCACCAATGTTACCTGTACCTACCGTACCAGAGAGCGCAGTAGCCAGTGCTTGAAAATGTGTTGTGTCACCCTCGGTGCCTTTTTTATCAAATTTGCCTGTAACTACTTTACACGCATGTTTGAAATAACGAATTTGTGGGAACTTTAAATAAATAGTAAAAAATAGACCGACTCCTAGCAGCACGTAGGGAAACCAAACTGCGCCCCCTAACATGCCATCTAGGCTATCTAAAAGTTGTCCGAATGCATCCACGCTAAATACCTCTTATTATTTTATTTGAGACTGTTGATTGTTTATTACTTACTCAGAGCTAGGTAATACGATAACTAAGCTATTGCGCACTTTTATTATTTGTTAATTTTGTAATAAAAAAGGGCAACATTTTAATGTTGCCCTTACCTTATACTAATTTATCTTAATTTATCAACGACATTTACGATTGCCGCTAAAGTATCTTGACCAAATTGATACGAGCGGCGGTCTGACCAGCCGTAATCTGGGTCTGGTAAGTCGTTATTGTCTTTAAAAGGCATCTCAATTGTGTAAGTAAGTGCTTTAAATTCCTCTGCCGTTGCAGATGAGCCAACTGTTAAATTAGCTTTGCCCGGCTCGTCTTTATCGTAACCGTGCTCATCTTGAAACTCTGGCGTTATAGTAAGCAGCGCTGCTTTAAAGCTATCTTCTAAGTTTTTTAAGCGGTCATCGTAGCTTGGAATACCTTCACTGCCCGCCACAAAGTTATAAGGAATAGCTTCATCACCGTGTATATCTAAATGCATATCGAGGCCAGTTTCGCGCATTTTATTCAATACTAAATACACTTCTGGGCTATTTTCCATGCTAGGCGTTTGCCATTCACGGTTTAAGTTAACGCCTTTTGCGTTAGTACGAAGGTGACCACGTACGCTGCCATCTGGGTTCATGTTTGGTACTACATAAAATACAGCTTTTGATAAAAGAGCAGCGGCATGCGGGTCTTCATCATCTAGTAGTTTGTGTAATAGCCCTTCTACAAACCATTCTGCCATAGTTTCGCCTGGGTGTTGGCGCGCTGTGATCCAGATTGTTTTTTTATCTTCACTAGGCTGACCAATTTTAAGCACGCTCATATCACGGCCATCAAGTGTTTCACCTAATGTTTGTAATTGGCAAAGCTCTTCGCTTTGCGCCCAGGCTAATAAATCTAAATGACGGTCGTAGCTATATGGCGCAAAGTAAGCAAAATATACACTGGGGCATTCAGGCTCTAGTTCAAAGGTAAGCGTGCCATTTTCGTAATTTGAAGGCACACGGAACCATGTTTGACGGTCGTATGAGGCAACAGCTTGGTAGCCTTCCCATCCATCTGGGTAGGCAGAATTTTCTAAATTATTAATGTTTAACTTATGCAGTTGATAAGGCGTTGTTTCTAGACGAAAGTGAAACCACTGGTAAAATTCAGACTGGTGATCGTTGTTTATCTCTAATTGAATATTTAACGGATCGTTGGCTTCGATAACCTTTATGTTACCACTATCAAAATTGCTGCTGATTTTCATGAAAAAACCTTAAGGTAGAATAAGTTTATCTGCTTTGTTAGGCACGTTGATATTTTGGATTAAATTGACTCTATTTTTGGTCACTAAATTACAAAAAAGAGCGGCCTAAAAGTGCAGAACTGACACTATTTAAAAACCTGTACTGTGGATAATTAAACTATCTCAAGCAGATTGCAGGTTAAATAGTAAAATGCATTATTGAATGAAATCAAATAAGCATTTCAATAATTAAAGCCTACCACACAGGGTACACTTTAAAAATATAACGCGACTAAAAAAGCCAGCAAAAAAGCTGGCTTAGTATAATTGCGTTTAAATTAGCGAGGTAAGCTTGGGAAAGCAACTTCAGCCATATCACGCATACAACGAACTACTTGGCAGCTGTAGCCAAATTCATTGTCGTACCATACGTATAAAACAACGCGGTTACCTTCAACAATTGTTGCTTGCGAGTCTACAACACCTGCGTAGCGGCTACCGACTAAATCGGTAGATACGATTTCGGTTGATGCGGTGTAATCAATTTGGTCACGCAGTTCTGAATGCAGTGCTGTTTCGCGTAAAAACGCATTTAGCTCTTCAACAGAGGTGCTGCTATTAAGGTTTAAGTTTAATATAGCAAGCGACACATTAGGTGTAGGCACACGAATCGCATTACCTGTTAGCTTACCTTCAAGCTCAGGAAGCGCTTTAGATACCGCTTTAGCTGCGCCTGTCTCGGTAATTACCATATTAAGTGCAGCAGCACGTCCACGACGCTCTGCTTTGTGGTAGTTATCAATAAGGTTTTGATCGTTTGTGTAAGAGTGTACGGTTTCTACGTGGCCGTTATTAATACCAAACTTATCGTTTAATGCTTTAAGGGTTGGCGTAATCGCATTGGTGGTACAGCTTGCTGCACACACGATTTTATCTTCAGGCTTAATGTCTTGGTTATTTACACCATAAACAATGTTTTTAATGTTGCCTTTAGCCGGTGCTGTTAATAGTACTTTTGCAGCCCCTTTAGACTCTAAGTGCTGACCAAGGCCTGCTTCGTCTTTCCAAATACCAGTGTTATCCACTACGAGTGCATTTTCGATACCGTAAGCGGTGTAATCAACTTCACTTGGCGAGTTAGCATAAATCACTTGGATGTAGCTGCCATTCGCTTTAATTGCATTACGCTGCGTGTCAATTGTGATTGAGCCATTAAATGGACCATGAATTGAATCGCGACGCAGTAAGCTTGCACGTTTCTCAAGGTCGCCTTCTTTACCGCCACGCACCACAATTGCGCGTAAACGTAAGTCGGCATAAGGGCCTGATTTTTCGATTAGTAAACGTGCTAACAAACGCCCTATACGACCAAAGCCATACAATACAACATCCCGCGGCTCTTTGGCTGGTGAGTCTGCAATTTCGGCTAATTCGTCTTTAACAAATTCATCAACTGTGCGGCCATTAGCAGCATCGCTGTACAAATAGCTATAAGCAAGTTTACCAATATCAATACGTGCTGAGTTTAGCTCCATTTTACTAATGGCTTCTAAAAACGGAAAGCTTTCGCGTAAACGTAATTTAGTGCCTTCAAATTGCGCTACAGTTTTGTGTGATTTGATAATATCGATAGTACTGGCATTAACGAGAGGACGGCCATATACAGCAATTTCTATACCACGGTTACGATAAAGCTTACCAATGATAGGTTGCATGCTTTCAGCGTAATCTTGGCGTTCTTGCCAACTATTTGTATATTCTAATTCGTGAGATGAGGTCATTTTATTTACCTAATTTAATCATTTTGAACGGATAGCCTTTAAAAATGCATTAGATTTTGAGAGTAATGCACTTCAGGCAGGGCTATTCTAAGTTAATCTAAAGTTATTCTCTACTGTTAGCGCACAAATGATTGCGCTAGAATAGTAATGTATATATTCATTTGAGGTTAAGGGATGGTTTTAAGAGCAAGCGCAATACTAACAATGCTAGCGTTAACAGGATGCGAAGAACCACTGACTCTCGCTCAGGTATGTAAAGAAACACCTGGCTTTTGTAGTGATTTAAATAAAGATAGCCATTGTAAAAATGAGCGCTCTGAGGTTATTTTAAAACGCTATATAGAATATAAAAAACCCACAGATGAAAACAAATACCAATTGCTTAAGGGATTTGAGTCGTATAATCAATGTATTACTTTAGCCGCAAAAATAGAACATATTAAACTAAAGTCTAAAACAACATCGCGTATTGAAGGTCAGCTTACTAGCATTAAAGAGATGACGCGACTTTATCAAGACACAAAAAACACTAACCACCCAGGTTTGCTTTACTATCATTGGTCACGTAACAATGAGCAAAGTGCGCTGACTCGTTTACTTGCAATGGAAAATGATGAAAGCGTAACCAACAGTGCAGAAATGCAGTTTTATCTAGCCTCTTATTACATTAAGTTTGACGATGAAAAAACAATTGATTTGCTATATAAAACGCTTGAGCTAAATAAACAAGGCCAACAGCCAAATCCTGAAGTGTATACCTCGTTAATCAGCTTATTTTATAAACATGATAAATATAAGCACGCTTACATTTTTTCGAAAGTGGCGCAAAGCGCTGGCATTGAGAATATAGATTTACTACCCATTGAGCACCAACTGATGAGCGATGGTAAAAATTTAGATGCGCTCGATGCCCTTGCTCAACAAACGTATGAACAAATACAAAACGGTGAGTTTGTATCGCCGCGAGAATTTTAGGTAAGCAAAACCCCTGGCATTTAATGTGTTTTAAAACATGATGCCAGATGGTTTTTTAAATAAAAAAGGCAGCTTACGCTGCCCTTTTTTATTTTGCTTTGCTTGTGCCCACTTCTACACGGGTTTTAAGCTTTTGACCTGGTCTAAAGGTCACCACGCGGCGCGCCGAAATAGGAATGTCTTCTCCTGTTTTCGGGTTACGGCCTGGTCTTTCTTTTTTATCACGAAGATCAAAGTTACCAAATCCAGAGAGCTTAACCTGCTCGCCTTTTTCAAGCGCTGAGCGGATTTCTTCAAAAAACGCTTCAACTAAATCTTTGGCATCTTTTTTATTGATCCCGAGCTTTTCAAATAGGTGTTCAGCTATGTCGGCTTTAGTAAGCGCCATATCTAGTCCCTCAACGATGCATTAAACTTTTCGGCCAATGTGGCCACCACGTTATCAACTACCAGATTGATATCTTTCTCTTCGAGTGTTCTATCAACCGCCTGCAGTGTTAGAGCAATCGCCAAACTCTTATAATTTGGCTCAATACCTTTGCCCTTATACACATCGAATAAGTTTAGGTCAACCAATTGATTTCCGCCAACTTTTTCTATTGTGCTTAAAATATCACCTGAATTAACGCTGTCAGCCACTAAAATCGCGATGTCGCGGCGATTTGAAGGGAATTTTGAAACCCCTACAGCTTGCGGTAAATTTCTTTTTTCTATTGCAGACATTTCTATTTCAAATACAAAAGTTGCGTTATTGATATCTAACGATTTTTGCACTTGAGGATGAAGAGCACCAAAAAATCCTACCTTTTTACCTTCAACATAAATAACTGCTGATTGGCCTGGGTGTAAACCGTCTGACTGCTCTGCTTTAATTTCAAAACGGCTTGTATCGTTGGTGATTGCTAATAAGGCTTCAACATCACCTTTTAAGTCGTAAAAATCAACGTTGCGTTTTTGCTCAACCCAATGCTCGCCGTGTGCAAGGCCAGTGATCACACCGCCAATGACAGGGACTTGCTGCAGGCCATTTTCTGCGCTGTCGTCGCTGATAAATTTAAGACCATGCTCAAATAAACGAATACGTGGTTGTTGACGGTTTTGATTATACGCAACCGATGCTAAAAGCCCTGGCATTAAGCTTACACGCATAGCCGACATTTCAATTGAAATTGGGTGCGGCAGTATAAGCGGATTACTTTGTGGGTGTATAATAGCTTGTGCTTTAGGGTCTACAAAGCTGTACGTAATTGCTTCTTGGTAGCCACGTGTCACTAACGTATTTCGAAACTTACTTAGCGCAATTGTTGACTCGTCATGTGTAGTCATTTTTAACTTTGCGGTTGGCGCAACATTTGGAATACTGTTGTAACCATAAACACGAGCAACTTCTTCAATTAAGTCTTCTTCAATACGAATATCGAAGCGGTAGCTTGGAATATCAGCGCTCCAGCTGTCGTTTTCAAACTTAACGTCTAACCCTAAACGAGTCAGAATATCAGTCACTTTCGCATCGTCAATATGATGACCAATTACACGGTCTAAACGCACACGACGTAGGCGTACTTCTGTCACTTTTGGCAGTTTTTCAGCAGCCACAGCTTCTACAACAGGGCCTGCTTCACCGCCAACAATATCAAGTAATAAAGCGGTTGCGCGCTCCATTGCATCGTGTTGCAGGGTAAAATCTACGCCACGCTCATAGCGGTGTGATGCATCGGTATGTAAGCCGTAACTACGGGCTTGACCTGCAATTGCGACTGGGTTAAAAAACGCGCTTTCTAATAAAATATCAGACGTTTTTTCTGTTACACCTGATTGCTCACCGCCAAAAATACCGGCAATCGCAAGGGCTTTATTATGATCGGCTATCACAAGTGTTGATTCGTTCAGTTTTGCAGTATTGCCATCAAGCAATACTAACTCTTCGCCTGCATTGGCACTGCGAACCTTAATGCCGCCTTCAATTGCTTTTAAATCAAATGCATGCATTGGGTGGCCAAGTTCTAGTAATACATAGTTAGTAACATCAACAACAGGGTCAATTGAGCGAATACCACTACGGCGAAGCTTTTCAACCATCCAAAGCGGTGTTTCTGCATCAAGGCTAATGCCTTTGATTACACGGCCTAAGTAACGCGGACACGCGTCAGAATTGACAAGTTCAATAGATACTTCATCGTCAATAGTGCCGCTAACAGCTGGAATTTGTAGCTCGTTTACATCAACGCTGTTTAATACACCTACTTCGCGTGCAAGGCCTTTTATACCCAAGCAATCACCACGGTTTGGCGTTAAATCCACATCAATTATGTTGTCATCAAGGCCTAAGTATTCGCGCAGGTCTTTACCAATTGGCGCATCGCTTGGCAATTCCATGATGCCGTCGCCTTCTTCGCTAATACCTAGCTCAACAAAAGCACACAGCATACCGTGTGATGGCTGACCGCGTAATTTGGCTTTTTTAATTTTAAAGTCGCCCGGTAAAACAGCGCCCACTGTTGCAACAGCGACTTTAATGCCTTGGCGACAATTTGGCGCACCACACACAATATCAAGTAGCTCATCGCCACCTACATTGATTTTAGTAACGCGAAGTTTATCTGCATCTGGGTGCTGTGCGCACTCAACCACTTCACCAACCACTACGCCGTTAAAATCCGCTGCCGCGCTCTCAACTGCGTCAACCTCAAGGCCAGCCATAGAAAGCTGTTCCGAAAGAGCTTGCGTATCAATAGCAGGATTTACCCACTCTCTTAACCACTTTTCACTAAATTTCATTTTATATTTTCACTCTTAACGGAACTGGTTTAGGAATTTTAAGTCATTTTCAAAAAATGCACGTAAGTCGTTTACGCCATAGCGCAGCATGGTTAAGCGCTCTACGCCCATACCAAAAGCAAAACCAGTGTATTTTTCTGGGTCAATACCTACTGACTTAAGTACGTTAGGGTGAACCATGCCACAACCTAATACTTCAAGCCATTTACCGTCTTTACCCATAACATCTACTTCAGCTGAAGGCTCTGTAAATGGGAAGAATGAAGGACGGAAACGAATTTCCATGTCTTCTTCAAAAAAGTTACGTAAGAAGTCGTGTAAAATACCCTTAAGCTCTGTGAAGCTTACATCAGTATCAACCATTAAACCTTCTACCTGATGAAACATCGGAGTATGCGTTTGGTCGTAGTCGTTACGATATACTCGACCTGGCGAAATAATTCGCAGTGGCGGTTGCTCTGTTTCCATAGTACGAATTTGCACACCACTTGTTTGGGTGCGCAGTACTAACTTAGGATTAAAATAAAAGGTATCGTGATCAGCACGCGCTGGGTGATGCTCAGGAATATTTAGCGCATCAAAGTTATGAAAATCATCTTCTACTTCTGGGCCTGATTTAACTTCAAAACCTAGCTCGCCAAAAAAGCTTTCTATACGCTCGATTGTGCGTGTTACCGGATGAAGGCCACCCGTAGGCATTACGCGCCCTGGTAAAGTTACATCAATTGTTTCAGCTGCTAGCTTTTCTTCAAGCGCTTTACTTGCTAAAAGCTCACGCTTTTCGTTAATGGCAGCTTGTACATCTTGCTTAGCTTGGTTAATTACTTGGCCTGCTTCTTTGCGTTCTTCAGGAGCAATTTTACCCAGTGTTTTAAGTAAGCTTGTGATTTCGCCTTTTTTACCAAGGTAATTAACCCTGATCTCTTCTAGTTGCGCGATTTCACTGGCACTGGCAACTGCCTCAAGTGCTTGCGCTAAAATATTTTCTAAGTTCATTCGATACCTGATCTTTCACAGAAGGTGATTACAATTTTGTTGACTAATGATAACTGAAAGCAGGGTCTAGATTCTAGACCTACTACAGCTTTAACGTTGATTTTATGAAGGGAATTGTTAATTTTCGTTGAGCGGCCATTGATGCGTGATCTAATTTGTCTAATACGTCTAATAAAGCACGCATATCACGACTCAAGCGAGTCAATAAAAAGCGCGCGCATTCATCGCTTAGTTCAAGCCCACGCATATGCGCTCGCTTAACCAGTGCTTGTGCTTTATCATCATCACTCATTGATCGAATTTGAAAGGTGGTCCCCCACTTTAGCCGAGACTCTAAGTCGGGCAAGGTGATATTAAGCATGTCAGGGAGCAAATCGGCCGTAACCACTAACATTTTTCCGGGCTCGTTAAAGCGATTAAAAAAGTTAAAAAGGGCTTTTTCCCATGCGTCATTGCCAGCGACTAAGTGCACATCATCAATACATAATACGTCAAGTGCTTCTAAACCATCTAACACCATAGGGCCAAAGTCGATAACTTCACGCATAGACAACAGCATGTTTGACAAACCACGCTCTTGGGCTTGTATGCAGGTTGCGTACAATAAGTGGGATTTACCAGAATCGCCTAAGCCGCACAAATAAGTGTACTGAAATTTGTTGGCAAGCTTTGAAAAGCTCGCTTTAAGGTGGTTTACCTCTAAAGAGTCTTCCCCACCAAAATAAGAAGCAAATGTTTCATCGTCAGGTAAGGTGACTGGTAGTGCCATTTGCATTGGCTCAGCACTTAGCATTACTCACCGACCCACTGATACTCAAGACTGTTTTTGTCTACAACATGGTAAAATGCGCGAGGGTCAACATAATCTCTAAAGGCACTATCAAGGCCAAGGCCTTTTTTAAGATCGCCCACACTGCCGGTGTGGTTAAGCTTAAACTCAACAAATTCTGGGGTTTTGCGCATTATTGTTGCTTGCGTCACTACACTCAAACTTTGTAGACGACGCTTTGCAAGTTCAATATCGACAAAGCTTTGAGTGCCTTTTAAGGTGAGCGTAGCCGCAGCCTGTTCATAATACGCGTTAGGGTCGATAGCGTATTCATTGGCTAATCCCAACGCTAAGCTGTCTATCATCTGGCCTACTATTTGTTGTTTATCACCTTCAAGGCGGTTTGAATCAAATAAATCGTCATTAGTAAAACGCCAGTCTAAAATCCAGGTTTCACTGTCGGGTTCTTGATACATTCTTGCTGTAATGCTTCGCTCTGCACTATAACGGCGCGACGCCTCTTCAACAGGCTCTGAAAAATTACCCCATACTTCAGGAATGCCAACCAAACGTCTGTCTTGTAAATCTAATAGTGGCACTACAACGGGTAAACCACGTCGACCCGCTTTGTCATATATAAGCTGCTCTAACTGAGGATAGCTTTCTTGTGTAACAAGCTCTCTACGCCAGTTATCTTCAATACCTAACCAAATAGCAACTAATGGGCGCTGGACGCCCCAAAGAGGTAAATTTAATTCTTTAATTAATTCATTTATTTTACGCGCTTCAAATTTAACAACTAGATTAAGCTGTCCATTTGCTTTTTCGTCGTATTCAAACTTGAGCATGTAATCTGAAATGTTTTTGGTGCGTTGTTGAGCAAGCTTATTTTGATCAGCAGATTCATCCCCGCTTACCTTTACTAAAACATTGAGTAATGCTTTGCGGCTAGCGGCTAAACGCGTGTCTCGACTTTTATCATCGACTTTTAATATATCTTGATACAGATCAGTTACTTCAACTGCCGACACAGAGAAACAAAATATAAATGATATGGCACTAATTAATAATCTATACACTGGCTATTAGTTCTTGGTTTTAAACTATTTTGATCCTAAATCAAAGCCAGTAACAAAGCAAAATTATATTTGTAATCTAGCTATGTTGAATAAATATTGTTTATCTTAAAGCTTAAAACAGAAACAAACAGCTACTTAGCTATATGTAAAATGGGTTGTGATTGCTGAGGCGAGCCTTATCCGCGGGTTTCGTGATACTCAACCCACGCTACGGAGGTGGTGATATTACGTAAAGACATGTATTTCACTTTTCTGCGGACGTAAAAAAGCCCGGCTCTTTCGAGTCGGGCTTTCTTGTATTTGAAGTTTGGTGATGTCGTAGTGCCCACAGCGCTAGACAGTCACATAGCAAATGCTACATTATCATTGTGTCGGGTCGGCCTTTCGTAGGGCTCGCCCTCGAGCTGTTTCGTTTTTCTACTGAGTTCGGCTATTTATTAAATCCCAGACAACAAAAAACCCGTTACATCGCTGTAACGGGTTTCTCTTATTTGAAGCCTGGCAATGTCCTACTTTCACATAGCAAATGCTACACTATCATCGGCGCTGTTTCGTTTCACTACTGAGTTCGG